>NZ_SSXB01000091.1:0-14394 GCF_021698995.1 Blastococcus sp. KM273129
CGAGCGGCGGCGGGCGAGCGCGGCGATGGCCTCGGCGCGCTGGGCGGCGTGCCGGGCCTCGCGGGCGTCGGCGGCCCAGATGTCGGCGACCAGTTCCAGGTCGCTCAGCCCGCAGGCGTCGGTGTCGGGCACCCAGGGGACCGGGTCGCCCTCTTCCGGCGCGCGGGGTGGCTCACCGATGAACACACCCGCACCGTAGAGCGAGCCACCGACAGTTCTTGCTGGTCAGCGACTCGGTGGCAGGGTGCTGCCCACGCAGCCGCCGGTCCCATGAGCCCCCGTGGTCGGGCATACCGCCGTCTCCGAGCTGCCTGGGCGGCGGGTCGCCGTCAGCCCAGGTGGGTGCGGAACCAGCGCAGCTGGGCCGGCGCGGAGACGGCGAACGAGTCGCCCACGTACGCGTCGAAGTGCCCGACCGGCAGCACGACGAGTTCCTTGGGCTGCCTCGCGCGCTCGTAGTACTCGAGCGTCAGGTCGGCCACGGTGAGGTGGTCTTTCGCGGCGACGACCACCATCAGCGGCGTGGGAGAGATGTCGGCGATGTAGGCGCCCGGCTCGTACTCGACGAACATCTCCACCGACCGCAGGGTGACCTCGTTCCGCCAGGACGGCGCCCGGTCCTGGACCGGTCCGAAGAAGAAGTCGTGGGTGTCCTCGGTGGGGAGGGCCGCTATCTCGGCCGGGTCCTTCTCGTAGGCGACCTGGATCATGGCCGGGTCCTGGCCCGCGTATCGGGCGGCGCGATCGGCGTCGAACGCGGCGCGCAGGCCGGCGAAGGCGTCGGCGCGGATCAGGCGGCGGGCGTTCTGCAGCCCGCTGACCAGCGGCACCTGCGAGACGACGGCCTTCACCCGGCGGTCGAGCGCTGCGACGACGAGCACGTGGCCCCCGCTGTAGCTGGACCCCCAGATGCCGACCCGGTCCGGGTCCACCCAGGGCTGGCCGCACGCCCAGGTGATCGCCGTCCGGTAGTCGCGCACCTGCTGCCAGGGGTCGATCTCACCCCGCGGCGTGCCGTCGCTCGCGCCGAGGTTGCGGTTGTCGTACACCAGCACGCCCAGCCCGCCGGCGGCGAAGTGCTCGGCGAAGTCGTCGAGCAGGTGCTCCTTGACGGCGGAGAAGCCGTGGGCCATCACCACGAGCGGTGCCGGGCCGTCGACGCCGTCGGGGGAGTAGTGCCACCCGCGCAACGTCACGCCGTCCTCGGTCCGGAAGTCCACGTCCTCGCGCATGTCGCCTCCTCGTGCGGCCGTCGTGGCCGCTCCCCCCGACGGTCGCCGATCCCTCTGCGCCGATCGCGACGATGCGTGCAGCCCGACGGTCGTTCCGTGCGGCCTTGCATGCGGTGTCCCGACGCGGTTGCATGCCGGCACGGCGGCGGGAGGACGACGGCGATGGCGCTGCAGGCGGTGTCGTGGAGCCCGGCCGGGGTGCCGGCGGTCGACCGGGTGGACGCCTGGCGGGAGGCGATCAGCGCCACCCACCTGCCGTGGGCCCTGCGGCCCGGGCAGTCGGACGGACGTGGGCCGACCGAGAGCCTCGTCGACTACCGCGTCGGCGACCTCGCCCTGGTCGACTGCCGGTGCGGGCCGTGCGCCGGGCACCGAGGCCGCGCAGAACAGGCGCGGACCGACACGGACACCCTCGGCATCCTGTTCGTGCGGGACGGAGAGGAGCTGATCGAGGCCGGCGACGAGCGCGTGATCGTCCGACCCGGCTCGGCGCTGGTGTGGCGCAGCAGCGAGGCCGTCCGGTTCGTCGTACCCGGTCCGCTGCACAAGTGGACGCTCCTCCTGCCGGCGATGCGAGTTCCCGCGCTGGCCAGGCCCGGCGTGCGGCTGATCGAGGGCAGTGGCGTCCGGCTCCTGATCGGGTTGCTCGGCACGACGCTGGAGTCGGCGAGCACCCTGGACGACGCCATGGGCCTGCCGATCGCTGACGCCGCCGTCGACCTCCTGACCGGCGCGCTGCCGGTCGACGCCGTCCCCGGCAATCCCACGGCCGCGACCTGGGTGCGGGTGAGCGCCTACGTGCGGCAGCACCTGTCCGACCCGGAGCTGTCCCCGGCGCGGATGGCCGCGGCCGGGTTCGTCTCGCTGCGGTCGCTCTACGCGCTCTTCGCGGCCCGGGATGACACGCCGGCCCGTTACGTGCGCCGGCTCCGGCTCGCCGCCGCGCGACGGACGCTGGAGCGGGCCGGGACGCGGGTGACCGTGGCGGAGGTGGCGCACGGGTGCGGCTTCCGCGACCAGGCCACCTTCGGCCGGGCGTTCCGCGCCGCGTACGGCTGCACCCCCGACGAGGCACGGCGGGCGGCCAACACCAGAACCGGCCGCAGTCCGAGTCAGTCGTAGGGGTTGGTCAGGACGGTCCGGGCCTGGAGGACGTCGAAGGTGACCGGTGGGCCGTCGGTCGTGGTGGTCCCGGGCACATCGGCTTCGGCGCTGCCGTCGACGGTGAAGGTGGCGCCCCAGGTGACGGTCAGGTGGGCGGTGTAGGTGCCCGACCGGTAGCTGTGCTCGATGGTGTGGTCGGGGTAGGGGGCGCCGGGGTCGGTGGTCGTGATCTGGCCGGTGGCGTCGCCGGTGTGCCAGGTGAACTGCTCCGCGGTGGCCTCGATGACGACGGTGAATCCGCGGATGTCGACCGTGAACGTCTGGGTGGTCGGGGAGTCGGTGTAGAAGATGACCGGCAACCCCGTCAGGCCGGTGCCAGGCGGCTGGTGCCGGGTCGTCAGCTGGGGAAGAGGCAGGCGCTGGAAGTAGGAGAAGACCTCAGCGCCTGACGGCGGCGGGTTCAGGTCAGTGACGTCGATACACGCGCTGCCGTCAGGGACCCAGCCGCCGAAGGGCGTCCCCACCGGAGTGCCGGGCGTGGGAGCTTGCCCATCGATCGGGACTCCGTCTCCCTGAGCCAGCCGCATTCGCTGGACGAGCCTGAACTGGATTATGCGGCCGTCAAGTTGCGGGCACGTCCGCATACTTCTGGAGTCACACGAGACCGTTGCTGCATCCTCGGGAGTACAAGGGAGCCGAAGCCTCCAGGCGAATGGAGAAGAGTGGGGTGGGGGGTCGTTAGTGGCCCAGCGGATGCCTGCGCCGTCGACTGGAGCGACATGCCTGGCCGATACGTCGATGCCGCCGTTTTTCTGCTCGGTATGCAGGCAACCCAATCCGCTGCAGTGGTCAGCGGCTGCTGGGAGGGGCTCGCTGACGATCAAGAAGGTCAAGGCGAATGCGACCAAGAGCAGCCGGATTGCCACTCTCACGGCACGTTCCACTGCGTTAGGACCCAGGTGGCGCGGGCGTCGTCCCAGCGCAGCACTCCTCCACCGCCCGTCGAGGAGTATTCGGGCATGCTCTGCCCTTCAACCGGCGAACCTGCCTGAGTGATGGAAAGGGGGGCCTGGGCAACGTCGAAGACCAACTGTGCTTCATTGCCCGCTAGGTAGGGAGGCGTACTGGCGACGATGCGTACCTGCCCGCCGTCGTGTTCCTGACCAGCGGCGGCCACTCGGTCCACCTGGTCGGCGAGTGCGTCACAGGTTTCGCATTCCTCGCTCAAGTCCCGCATGTGAGTCGTATCGAGCGTTCGCAGGGCGTGGTTGTAGAGCTCGACGTAGTACTGGGTGAACGCTTCTGCGCCGTCCACCGTCTGCTCGCGGGCCTCGTTCGGCATGGGCAGGTCGGCCGGGCCCAAGGGCGGGAGCGATTCGGTGGTCGGCGCAGGCTCCGTCGTCGGCAGGCTCGTGCTGGCCTGCTGCTTCTCCGCGCACCCGGTCAGGAGCACGGTGCTGGCCAGCACGCAGCCGAGCGTCGTCCGGATCAGGCCCCCACGGAGATCACGCACAGCGGGAGACTACGCAGAGTTCTGCGGTATCCGGTTCCGTAACTGTGGACAGCGCCGCGCGTGCCGCCGGATCGGGTGACGCCCCCGCGCAGGAGACCTGACTCACCGGCGCACAATCCCGATTCGGGACCAGCCGCAGACGGGGGACGCATGAGCACGGAGCAGACGACGGGCACCAGCCCCTTCGACACCAGCGGCATCGAGGTCGGCGCCGACGGCATCCGCCGCTACACCGGCCTCCCGCGCAACGTCGTCCGGGTCCTCGCCGCGCAGGCCGAGCAGCACGGCGACCGCACCGCCATCGTCGAGTTCGGCGGCGGCCGGCTCACCTACGCGGAGCTCTGGCAGCGGGCGATGCGCGTCGCCGGCGGCCTGCGCGACGCCGGCGTCACCACCGGCGACCGGGTCGCCGTCCAGCTGCCCAACGGCGTCGACTGGGTGCTCGCCTTCTGGGGCGCCCAGCTCGCCGGCGCCGTCGTCGTCCCGATGAACACCCGCCTCGCCCCGGCGGAGGCCGACTTCATCCTCGCCGACTGCGGCGCCGCCGCCGTCGTCCGCCCGGGCGAAGCGCTGCCCGACGGCGAGCCGGGCGAGGTGCCCGACCCGCAGCACACCGACGTCGCCGCGCTCTTCTACACCAGCGGCACGACCGGCCGCCCCAAGGGTGCGATGACCACCCACGAGAACTTCCTCAGCAACATCGAGTCGGTCGTCCGCTGCCGCGAGCTCAGCCGCGACCCCGAGATCCGTCACGCCACGCTGATCTCGGTCCCGCTGTTCCACGTCACCGGCTGCAACTCCCAGTTCCTCACCCAGATCGCGCTCGGTGGCACGAGCGTGCTGATGCCGAAGTTCGACGCGACGGCGTTCCTGGCCGCCATCCCCGAGCACGGCATCACGCTCCTGACCAGCGTCCCGACCATCTACGAGCTGGTGCTGCGCCACCCCGACCTGGCGACGACGGACGTGTCCACCGTCCGCACCCTCAGCTACGGCGGCGCCCCCATCGCCCCGGAGCTCGTGCACCGCCTGCGGACGGCGTTCCCGAACGCACGGCTCGGCAACGGGTTCGGCCTGAGCGAGACCAGTGCGCTGGCCACCTTCCTGCCGCACGAGCACGCCGAGACCCACGCCGACGCCGTCGGCTTCCCGACGCCGGTGGACGAGGTGCGCCTCGACCGCCCCGACCCGGTCACCGGCGTGGGCGAGCTGCTCGTGCGCGGGCCCAACGTCGTCGCCGGCTACTGGGGCGACCCGGCGCGGACCGCCGAGACGTTCGTCGACGGCTGGCTGCACACCGGCGACCTCGCGACCATCACCGACGGGATCGTCCGGATCGTCGACCGCGCCAAGGACATGATCAACCGCGGCGGCGAGAACGTGTACAGCGTCGAGGTGGAGAACGCCCTCGCCGAGCACCCCGACGTCCTCGAGGTCGCCGTCGTCGGTGTCCCCGACCCGGTGATGGGGGAGAAGGTCGGCGCCGTCGTTCTGCCCAAGCCCGGCACGGACGCCGGCGAGCTGGTCGCGGGCCTGGCCGCGTTCGCCCGCGAGCGGCTGGCCGACTTCAAGCGCCCCCAGTTCGTCCGCGTCATCGACGGCCCGCTGCCGCGCAACGCCGGCGGCAAGGTGCTCAAGGCCCCGCTGCGCGAGGCGGAGGGCTGGGTGGCCGTCCCCCGGTAGCGCTACGTTGCGGGAGGCCCGACCTCTCGGCGACAGGAGCACCCCCGTGCGCATCGGCATGCCCATCTCCTACGACGGCGGCTACGACCGCACCACGGCCGTCATCGCCGACTTCGAGAAGGCGGGCCTGGACACCGTCTACGTCGCCGAGGCCTACTCCTTCGACGCCGTGAGCCACCTCGGTTACCTGGCCGCGCGGACGACGACGGTGGAGATCGCCTCGGGCATCCTCAACATCTACTCCCGGACGCCGACGCTGCTGGCCATGACCGCCGCCGGCCTGGACTTCCTCTCCGGCGGCCGCTTCACCCTCGGCATCGGCGCCTCCGGGCCGCAGGTGGTCGAGGGCTTCCACGGCGTGCCCTACACCGCACCGCTGGCCACCACCCGCGAGGTCGTGGAGGTCTGCCGCGCGGTGTGGCGGCGGGAGAAGATCGACCACCACGGCGCGCACGTCGACATCCCGCTGACCCCCGACCGCGGCGGCAGCGGCCTCGGCAAGCCCCTCAAGCTGATCAACAAGCCGGTGCGCGAGCGCATCCCGATGCTGCTGGCCGCCATCGGGCCGAAGAACGTCGCGATGGCCGCCGAGCTGTTCGAGGCGTGGCAGCCGGCGTTCTTCCTCCCCGAGGGCAGCGCGGCGGCGTTCGGCGAGGCCCTCGCGGAGGGGACCGCGCGCCGGGACCCGGAGCTCGGGCCGCTGCAGGTCGTCGCCGACAGCCAGTTGCTGATCAGCGAGGACGCCGACGAGCAGGCGGCCGCGCTGGACCGGGTCCGCGCGAAGCTCGCCCTGTACGTCGGGGGCATGGGCGCCCGCGGCAAGAACTTCTACAACGAGCTGGCCGGGCGCTACGGCTTCGCCGACCAGGCGACGACGGTGCAGGACCTCTACCTCGACGGGCGCAAGGACGAGGCCGCCGCGGCGCTGCCCGAGGAGTTCGTCCGCGGGGTCGCGCTGGTCGGGCCGCGGGGGCACGTCGCCGAGCGGCTCGCCGCCTTCCGCGAGGCGGGGGTCACCACGCTGAACGTCACGCCCCTGGCCGCGGAGCACGGCGAGCGGCTCCGCGCGATCGAGACGCTGAAGGCGTTGGCGTGACGGCGCTCCCCGCCCACGAGCAGGAGTTCGTCGCGCTCACCGCCGAGTTCGTCGACCGGCGGGTGCGCCCGCGGGTGGCCGAGTTCGAGGCCGAGGACCGCTACCCGGAGGACTTCGTCGAGGAGATGAAGGCGCTCGGCCTCTTCGGGCTGCTGGTGCCCGAGGAGCACGGCGGCAGCGGCGTGAGCACCGCCTGCTTCGCCCGCATCACCGAGGAGCTCGCCCGCGGCTGGATGAGCCTGGCCGGCGCGATCGGCGGCCACTCGGTCATCTCGCACCTGCTGGCCACGGTCGGCACCGACGAGCAGCGGGCCCGCTACCTGCCGCGCATGGCCACCGGCGAGGTGCGCGCGACGATGGCGCTCACCGAGCCCGGCGGCGGCAGCGACCTGCAGGCGATGCGCACGCACGCCGTCCGCACCGACGACGGGTGGGCGGTCAGCGGCAGCAAGACGTGGATCTCCAACGCCCAGCACTCCGGGCTCATCGGCCTGCTCTGCCGCACCGACCGGGACGCCGTCCCGCCGCACACCGGGATGAGCGTGCTGCTGGTCGAGCCCGGCGAGGGGCTGGAGATCTCCGCGAAGATCCCCAAGCTCGGCTACCGCGGCGTCGAGGCGTGCGAGCTGACCTTCGACGGCATGCGGGTGCCGGACGACGCCGTGCTCGGCGGGGAGCCCGGCCGCGGCTGGGTGCAGATGATGCGCGGCCTCGAGGTCGGGCGGGTGCAGGTCGCCGCCCGCGCGGTGGGGGTCGCGCAGGCGGCACTGGCCGCGGCCACCCGGTACGCGCAGGAGCGCGAGTCCTTCGGCGTCCCGATCTGGAAGCACCAGTCGGTCGGCAACCTGCTGGCCGACATGGCCACCAGGGTGCAGGCCGCCCGGCTGCTGACCGCCGACGCCGCCGGGAAGCTCGACGGCGGCGCCCGCGCCGACATGGAGGCCGGGATGGCGAAGCTGTTCGCCTCCGAGGCCGCCATGCAGGTCGCCCTGGACGCCATGCGGGTGCACGGCGGCTACGGCTACTCCAAGGAGTTCGACGTCGAGCGGTACTTCCGCGACGCGCCGCTGATGATCCTCGGCGAGGGCACCAACGAGATCCAGCGGACGGTCATCGCCGCGCAGTGGATCGCGCGCCACCAGGTCTAGCGGCCCGACCGGTCGACCAGCGGCAGCACCGAGCCCGCGGCCGCCAGGTGCAGGCTCCAGGTGCCCGCGACGGCGCCGTCGTCCAGCGTTGACCGCAGCTCCGCGGCCCAGGTCTCGTCCTCCGCGGTGACCACCGGCTCGCCCGGCCGGCAGAGCGCCAGCGCCAGGTGGCCGGCGCCGCCGAGCTGGTCGTCGACCACCGAGCCGTGCACCTCCCGGACCCCCACCAGCAGGGCGGGTTCCGGGAGGGCCGGCAGGTCGTCGACGGGGACGACGACCGGCAGCTGGCGGCCGTCGGTGTCGAACCAGGTGAGCCACAGGCTGCGGGCGGGAAAGGTGGCCGGGTGCAGCACCGAGCGCCAGCGGTCGGTGAGCTCGGCGGCGGAGCGGACGCGGGCATCGGCGAGGGGGGAGGTCGTCATGCCCGACACCGTGGCAGGTCGCGGGGCCGGTCACGGAGTTGTCCACAGGTCAGCGGTGGCCGATGCCCCCGGGTCCGTGGTCGGCCGGCACCTGCTCGGCCGGCGGCGGGGGCGGGGGCGGGGTGCCGTCGCCCCACGGCCGGTCGCTGAGCTGGTCGCGGCTGTGCCGCATCAGCCAGCCCGAGGTGTCGGGGCCCTGCGGGATGATCTGCGTCGGGTTGATGTCGGCGTGGACGACGTAGTAGTGCTCCTTGATCTGCGGGAAGTCGATCGTGTCGCCGAACCCCGGCAGCTGGAACAGGTCGCGCGCGTAGGCCCACAGCACCGGCATCTCGCTGAGCTTCTGCCGGTTGCACTTGAAGTGGCCGTGGTAGACGGCGTCGAACCGCGCCAGGGTGGTGAACAGCCGGACGTCGGCCTCGGTGACCTGCCCGCCCATCAGGAAACGGCGGTGCTCCAGCCGCTCGCTGAGCCAGTCCAGCGCGGTGAACAGCCGGTCGTAGGCCTTGTCGTAGGCCCGCTGCGAGCCCGAGAACCCGCACCGGTAGACCCCGTTGTTGACCTCCTGGTAGATCCGCTCCATCACCTCGTCCATCTCGTCCCGCAGGTGCTCCGGGTAGAGGTCGGGGGCGCCCTCGCGGTGGTGGGCGGTCCACTGGGTGGAGAGATCCAGGGTCATCTGCGGGAAGTCGTTGGTGACGACGGCGCCGCTGGGGACGTCGACCATCGCGGGCACCGTGATGCCCCGCGAGTACTCCGGGTCGCGGGCGAAGAACGCCTCCTGCAGCCGCTCGTAGCCCAGCACCGGGTCGCGGCCGCCGGGGTCGAGGTCGAAGGTCCAGCTGCGCTCGTCGTGGGTCGGCCCGCACAGCCCCATCGAGATGACGTCCTCCAGGCCCAGCAGCCGGCGCACGATGACCGCCCGGTTCGCCCAGGGGCACGCGCGCGCAACGACGAGGCGGTAGCGCCCCGGCTCGACCGGCCAGGGGCTGGAGCCGTCGGCGGTGATGCGGTCGGCGATGTACTTGGAGTCGCGCGTGAACTCGGCTTCGACGTACCCGGACCCGCTCTTGTTCTCACTCACCGGTGCAGCCTGCCCGGTGCCGCACCGGCTCACACGCGCGGGCTCAGAGGCGGCTGGTCGTCGCGTCGTCCTCGGCGCCGCCGAAGTAGTGGTCGAGCACCTCGCGGAACACCGGCTGGTCCGGGTCCGCATGCGCGAACAGCGTCATCGAGGAGCGCAGCTTCTGGGCGTCGACCGGGCCGAGCACGGCGTCGGCGTCCTCGGTGTCGAGCGCGGTCATCGCCCGGGCGCACTCGACCAGCCGCCGCCCCAGCACCGGGTGCGCCAGGTAGGCGCGCGCCTCGTCCAGCCCGGAGACCGCGTAGCGCTGGGCCATGCCGCTGCGCCCCAGGCCCTCGACCTGCGGGAAGACGAACCACATCCAGTGCGTGCGCTTGCGGCCGGCGCGCAGCTCGGCGAGCGCCTGGTCGTAGGTCTGGGCCTGGGCGTCGACGAAGCGGCGGAGGTCGAAGGGGTCGCTCACCGGTCCAGCCTCCCGCACGCGATGAGTTCCGGTGCCCCCGGCCGTCCGATCCGCATGGAGACCACGACCCTGGACCTGGGACCGACGGCGGACGAGCTGGCGCGGGTGGTCGCCGGCGTGCGCGACGAGCAGCTGGGCGACCCCACCCCGTGCCCGGGCATGCCGGTGGCGGGCCTGCTCGACCACCTGCTCGGGCTGTCGCTGGCGTTCCGGCTGGCCGCGGAGAAGAGACCGTCCGACGGCGGCCCGTCCGCGGACGCGGCCGCCCTCGCCCCGGACTGGCGCACCCTGCTGCCTGCCCGGCTCGAGGCGCTGGCCGCCGCGTGGCGGCGCCCGGACGCCCGGGAGGGGGAGGCCGAGGTGGCCGGCGTCCGGATGCCTGCCGCGGCGATGGCGCTGGTGGCCCTGGACGAGGTGGTCGTGCACGGCTGGGACCTCGCCGCCGCCACCGGCCAGCCCTACCGCCCGGACCCGGCCGCGGTCGAGGCGTGCACCCTGTTCGTCGGCGACCGCAGCGACCCGGCCGGCGAGCCCGAGGGGCTGTTCGGGCCGGCGGTCCCGGTGCCCGACGACGCCCCCGCCCTGCACCGGCTGCTCGGCCGCACCGGCCGCGACCCGGGGTGGCGCCCGCCCGGCTGAGCCCACATGTCGAAGCCGTGTCATCCGCGGTGCCCGCCGCGTCCGGGTCGGCGCGGCCGGGCACCGGTGGAGGAGGCCCACGGAGGACAGGAGGACTCGATGCGCAGGACCACGCGCGTGCTGGCCGGCGCGCTGCTCACCACCGGGCTGGGGCTGAGCGGCTGCTCCTTCGGCAGCGACGAGCCCGCCACGGACGGCACCGGCGTCCCGGCGGTGTTCGACGAGGAGGAGGTGGGCAGCCCCGACCGGGTCGACGGCGGTGAGGAGGACGCCGACGGCATCGACCGCGGCACCGGCGGCATCGACGAGGACGACAACACCGGGATCGACGACGACACCGGGGAGGACGACGCCGGCAGCGTGGACGGTGGTGCCGGCACCGGGGGCACGAGCGACATCGGATGACCACCCGGCGCCGCCCGCGCCGCTCGCGAGATCGATCACGGTGCCGTGACGGGCTCCGCCTGCCGATGAGCACCCGTGGGTGACGGTCCTCAGCGATCCCCGTCGCCCGGGGGTGCACTGCATGAGCGAGCGACGACGGCGCATCGGCGACGGGCTGGCCGTCCTGGCCGGCGCGCGGCCGGACGTGCTGGCCGCCGCGCCGGGAGCCCGCCCGCGGTTCGTGGCGCTCGGCGGCGTCCTGCTGAGCACCGGCGCGCTGGCCGCGGTCTCCGCGGCGTTCGCCGTCGCCATGGCGCTGAACGTCTGGTGGCCGCTGGCGGTGCTGGTCGGGCTCGGCTGGGGCGCGGTGGTGGTCAACCTGGACCGGATGCTGCTGGTCGGCATGGCGCACGACGCCTCCGTCAAGCGCAACCTCGTCATGGCGGTGCCCCGTGCCGGGCTGGCGCTGGTGCTCGGCGTCGTCGTCGCCACCCCGCTGACGCTGCAGGTGTTCGCCAAGGAGATCGACGCCGAGATCGTCACCATGCAGGCCGAGGCCGCGGACGCCCACCGCGTGGCGCTGGAGTCCGACAGCCGCTTCGCCGGGCTCCCCGGGCTGCGCGAGCGCATCGCCACGCAGGAGGCGGTCGTCGCCAGCGGGGGAGCGGCCGACCCGGGGCTGGCGGTGGTGCGGGACGGCGTCACCGAGAAGCAGGCCGCCTACGACCGGGCGGTGACGTTGCAGCGGGAGCTCGACGCCAAGGCGCAGTGCGAGCTGGACGGCACCTGCGGTACCGGTGACGCCGGGACCGGGGAGGCCTACCACCAGGCCCGGGCCGCCGCCGACGCGCAGGCCGGCGTCGTCACCGCGGCGCGCACCGAGCTCGACGCCGCCGTCGCCGCCGTCGCCGCCGCCGAGGGGCGCAGCGCCGCCCTCGCCGGCTCGTCCCTGGACGCCGACCGGGCCGAGCTCACCCGCCTGACCGCCGAGCTGGACCGGCAGCAGGCCGCCTTCGACGCCGAGAACGAGGGCTCCGGCGGCATCCTGCTCCGGCTGGAGGCGCTGGACCGCCTGGGCGACCGGAACGCGACGCTCGCCGCCGCGCAGTTCATGCTCTCGCTGCTGTTCATGTGCGTCGAGGTGCTGCCCGTGCTCATGAAGCTGCTGCTCAACTTCAGCCCGCCGACCGCCTACGACCGGCTCGTGCAGCTGCGCGACTCCGGCGACGTCGAGCTCGAGGAGATGGCGCAGGAGTCGCGGCGCACCGTGGCCCGGGCCAAGGAGGAGCTGCTCGTGCTCGCCGAGCGGGAGCGGGTCGACCGGCAGAAGGAGGCGATCCTGGCCCGCCGCCGGGCAGCGCTGGCCGAGGTCGCCGCCCGCACCGGGGCCGCGCGGTCGCAGCCGGAGGCGCCCGCCGTCGAGGAGCCGGCCGAGGCGCCCCGCCAGTTGTGGGACACCGGCCCGATCCGCGAGCTCGCCCGCAACGCCGCCGTCCGCACGGTGCGCTCGGTGCGCCGCCGCCCGGCCGACCGGACGCCGACCACCGTCTGACCCCGCACCACCCCGGCGCCCCGGACCTCCGCGAGGTCCGGGGCGCTGTGCGTCCGCTGCCGGTTCCCCGCGCACCGCCGGCCGTGCCGCGGTGCGGCCGCTCGGCTGTGGCAGGGTTCCCGGGGTCAGCCGGCCGGGCCCTCCGCCGCCGGCTCCCCGGTGGTCGCGTGCCGCGGACCCGGGCACCCGCACCCGCAGATGGAGGACGTCACCCCATGAGCACCGACAACCCGAGCCCGACCGGCCCCGCGGCGGGCCCGGGCGAGCCGTACCCGACGGTCGTCCCGCCCGTGCCGGCCGCCGCCGGGCCCACCGACGGCACCGGCACCGGCGTCCTCCCCGGCGGGGTGGTCCCGGGCGCGGGCGTCCCCGGTGGTGCGGCACCCGCACCCGGCGGGCAGCAGGGGAGCGAGCCCGGTTGGGCGTCGCGCAACAGCGGCCTGATCACCGCTGCGCTGGTCGCGGTCGTCGTCGCGGCGATCGCCATCGCCGGGCTCATCCTGTGGCGCGGCGGCATCGACGACGACAACGCCGCCACCGAGGCCGCCGTCGCCCGGGCACTGGCCGAGCAGGGCGGCGAGGTCGAGAGCATCCAGTGCGACGGCGACACGTGCGCGGCGATCGTCGGCGGCCAGGCCTACACCGTGCTCGTCCAGACCGACGAGGACGGCGAGCAGCACTTCGGCGTCGCCGCCTACACCGGCGACTGACCGGCGCATGCAGCGAGCCCCGCACCCGCCCGGGTGCGGGGCTCGCGGCGTCAGCGGGTCAGAAGCTCGACCGCGGGACGCCCATGCCGGGGTCGATGCGGGCCGGCCCCGACGCCGACGGGGTCACGTCGAAGTCGAAGATCCCGGTCGGCAGGTACACCGTCGAGCAGGAGTTCGGGATGTCGACCACCCCGGACAGCCGGCCCTCGATCGGCGCGGCGCCGAGGATCATGTAGCCCTGCTCCGGCGTGTAGCCGAACTTGGTGAGGTAGTCGATCGCGTGCAGGCAGGCGCGCTGGTAGGACAGGTGCGAGTCCAGGTAGCGCTGCTCGTCGTCCAGGGTGACCGACGTCCCGGAGAAGGCCAGCCAGCGCTCGTACCGGGGGTCGACGTTCCCCGGCATGAAGATGGCGTTCTCGCCGACGCCGTAGGTCTCCATGCCGCCCTTGATCAGGTCGACGTGCAGGTCCATGAACCCGCCCATCTCGATGGCGCCGCAGAAGGTGATCTCCCCGTCGCCCTGGGAGAAGTGCAGGTCGCCCATCGAGAGCTTGGCGCCGTCGACGAAGACGGGGTAGAAGACGCGGCTGCCCTTGGTGAGGTTCTTGATGTCCTGGTTGCCGCCGTTCTCGCGGGGCGGCGCCGTCCGCGCGGCCTCGGCGGCGACCCGGTCGTACTCCGCGCCCTCCAGCGTGCCGAGGATCGCGTCCTGGGGCAGCGGCGGCAGCGCCAGCGGGGGGACGCGGTCGGGGTCGGTGTCGATCAGCGCCTGCTCGCGGCGGTTCCAGCGGGCCAGCAGCTCCGCCGAGGGCGCCGTGCCCATGAGACCGGGGTGCACGATGCCGGTGAAGGAGACCCCCGGGACGTGCCGGGAGGTCGCCGTCTGGCCGGAGAAGTCCCAGATCACCTTGTAGGCGTCGGGGAACTGCTCGGTGAGGAAGCCGCCGCCGTTCTGCGTGGCGAAGATGCCGGTGTAGCCCCAGCCCTGCCCGGCCAGCGGCCCGGAGTCCTCCTGCGGGATCGGGCCGACGTCGAGGATGTCGACGATCAGCAGGTCGCCGGGCTGCGCGCCCTCGACGGCGATCGGGCCGCTGAGCACGTGGACGGTGGACAGCGGTGCGTCGCGGACGTCGTCGGCGGAGTCGTCGTTGTGGATCGCCCCGTCGAACCACTCCCGGCAGTGCACCCGGAAGGTGTCACCGGGGCGGACGGTGACGTTGGCCGGGATGTCGGGGTGCCAGCGGTTGTGGCCCACGTACTTCTGGTCGGTGAACTTCTTGGACGAGTCCAGCGGGTAGACGACGTTCGGCACGGCTTGCCTCCTGGTCGGGCGGTGCTGCACCGCCGGTGCAGCGGGGGGGTGG
>NZ_SSXB01000092.1:0-14089 GCF_021698995.1 Blastococcus sp. KM273129
CGGCCCGGCGCTCCCGCGATGGTGCCCCGCCGGTGCCGGCCGCAGGGGGCCGGCGGCGGCGGGGCACCATCGCGGGAGCGCCGGGCCGAACCGAGAGGCAGCAGACGATGAGCAGCACCGGACCTGCCGAGGCCCCCGGGCCGGCGCAGCCCCCGGTGCACGTCCCGGTGCTGCTGGACCGCGTCGTCGAGCTGCTCGGGCCCGCCTGCGCCGACGCCGGCGCCGTCCTGGTCGACGCCACCCTGGGGCTGGCGGGCCACACGCTGGCCATGCTCGAGGCGCACCCCGGGCTGCGCGTCGTGGGGCTGGACCGCGACCCCGAGGCGCGGGCCGAGGCGAGCCGCCGGATCCAGGCCGCCGGGCACGCCGACCGGGTCACCGTCGTGCCGGCCGTCTTCGACGAGCTCCCCGACGTGCTCGGCCGGCTGGGCATCGACGAGGTCCAGGGCGTGCTGTTCGACCTGGGCGTCTCCTCGCTCCAGCTCGACCGGCCCGACCGCGGGTTCAGCTACTCCGCCGACGCCCCGCTGGACATGCGCATGGACCCCGGCGCCCCCCGCACGGCCGCCGACGTCGTCAACACCTACCCGCCCCGGGAGCTGGCCCGGGTCCTGCGGGTCTACGGCGAGGAGCGGTTCGCCTCCCGCATCGCCGCCGCCATCGACCGCGAGCGCGCCCGCGAGCCGTTCACCGGCACCGCGCGGCTGGCCGAGCTCGTGCGGGAGGCCATCCCCGCGGCCACCCGCAGGACCGGTGGCCACCCCGCGAAGCGGACCTTCCAGGCCCTGCGCATCGAGGTCAACGACGAGCTCGGGGCGCTGGAGCGCGCCCTCCCCGCCGCGATCGAGGCCCTCGCCGTCGGCGGGCGCCTCGCCGTCATCACCTTCCACTCCTTGGAGGACCGGATCGTGAAGCAGACCCTGGCCGCGGGAGCCGCGGACCGCACCCCGCCGGACCTCCCCGTGCCGCTGCCCGAGCACGGCCCGGTGCTCCGGCTGCTCACCCGCGGCGGCGAGGCGCCCGGCCCCGAGGAGACCGCCGGCAACCCGCGGGCGGCGTCGGCCCGCGTGCGCGCGGCCGAGCGCATCCGGCGGGCGGCATGACCCGGGCCGCCGCCGTCCGCACCAGCCCGTCGCGCACGGTCCCCACCCGCACCGGGTCCACCCGTGCCACCGGCCCGGCGCCCCGCACCGCGCCGCCGGGCGCGCGCGGCACCGGGCGGGCCACCCCCCGGCCGGAGCTGCGGCTCGTGCCCACCGGCGCCGCCGCCCGGCCGCGTCGGCAGCCCCGGGCCGCGGAGCGGTCGCGCACGGCGCCGTTCGTGCTGCTGGCGGTGGGGCTGCTGGCCCTCACCACGCTCGGGCTGCTGGTGCTCAACACCGCCATCGCGGTCGACTCCCTCAAGGCCACCCAGCTGCGCACCGACAACGCCGCGCGCGCCCAGGAGGTGCAGCGCCTCGAGCAGCTCGTCGTCGCCGGTGACACCCCCGCCGACGTGGCGCGGGCGGCCGAGGCCGCCGGGCTCGTCCCGGCCGGCATCGCCGGCTACCTGGTCCTCGGGGCCGACGGGACGACGGCGATGCGCGGCACGCCGGAGCCCGCGCCCGCGCCCGAGCCCGCGCCGGAGCCCGAGCCCGCCCCCGGCGCCGCGACGGGCCCCGCGCCGGCGGGCGGCGCCGAGGGCGGGAACTGACCCGTGCCGAGCAGCGTCCGCGGTCCCGGTGCCCGCGCCCCCCGCCCGGACCCGGCGGGGCGGTCCGGCGGCGGCCCCTTCGTCTCCCGCCGCGCCCCCGGCACCCGCCGCAGCGCCGGGGCCGGCCTCTCGGTCGAGCAGCGCGGCCGCCGCAACCGGTGGGGCCTGGTCGTCCTCATCAGCCTGCTGGTGCTGGTCGTCGGCCGGCTGGTCGTGCTGCAGGGCATCGACGGCGCCGCCTACGCCAGCGCGGCCGAGCAGGACCGGCTCCGGACGATCCCGCTCGCGGCGATCCGCGGCCAGATCCTCGACCGCGACGGCAACCCGCTCGCCTACACGGTGGACGCCTCCAAGGTGGTCGCCGACCCGACGGTGGTCCGCGACCCGGCGCGCACCGCGCTGGCGCTGACCACGCTGCTCGACGTCCCCGTCCCCGAGCTCACCGAGAAGCTCACCGACGACAGCCGGTACGTGGTCCTGGCCACCCAGCTCGCCCCCGAGACGGCCGACGCGGTGGCGGCGCTCGAGCTCGCCGGCGTGTACCTGCGCGACGACCCGGTGCGCCTCTACCCGGTCGGCGCCGTGGGCGGTCAGGTGGTCGGCTTCGTCGGGCGCGAGGGCACCGGTCTGGCCGGCATCGAGCAGGTCTTCGAGGACCAGCTCTCGGGCACCGCCGGCCAGCGGACGGTGGAGGTCGGCAGCGGCGGGCACCCGATCCCGTCGGGCATCGACGAGGTCACCGAGGCCGTGGACGGCCGCGACGTCACCCTCACCCTCGACGAGGACCTGCAGTACGTCACCGAGGAGCGGCTGGCGCAGGCGTGCGCCGACGGCGCCACCACCCGGGCGTCGGCCGTGGTGCTCGAGGTCGCGACCGGGCGCGTCGCGGCCATGGGGTCCTGCCCCGGCTACGACCCCGGCAGCTACTCCACGACCGACCCCGACCTGCTGGGCAACCCGGTGGTCAGCGACGTCTTCGAGCCCGGCTCCGTCATGAAGGCGGTGACCCTCGCGGCCGCCGTCGAGGAGGGGCAGGCGACCCCCGACCGCGTCCTGACCGTGGACGGGCACATCCAGGCCGGCGACCGGGTGGTCACCGACGCGCACGACCACGACCCGGTCGACTGGACCGTCACCGGCATCCTCGCCAAGTCCAGCAACGTCGGGACGATCATGCTGGCCCGCGAGGTCGGCGACGAGAAGCTCGAGGAGTACCTGCGCGCCTTCGGCGTCGGGGAGAGGACCGGCATCGAGCTCCCCGGCGAGAGCCGCGGCATCCTGCAGGACTCCGCCGAGTGGAGCGAGGTGCGGGCGGCCAACGTGGCCATCGGGCAGGGCGTCTCGGTGACCACTCTGCAGATGGCCTCGATCTACCAGGCGATCGCCAACGGCGGCGTGCGGGTGGAGCCCCGGGTCGTGCAGTCGGTGACCGGGGCCGACGGCCGCCCGGCGCCGACCCCCGAGCCAGCCCGCACCCGGGTGGTCAGCGAGTCCACCGCCGAGCAGATGGCCTACATGCTCGAGGCGGTCGTCGGGAAGGGGGGCACCGCCCCGCTGGCCCAGGTCGAGGGCTTCCGGGTCGCCGGCAAGACCGGCACCGCGCAGCGCGCCAACCCCGAGTGCAACTGCTACGCCGGCGGCGGGTACGTGACCACGTTCGTCGGCTTCGCGCCGGCCGACGACCCGCAGTACGTCGTCGCGGTGGACCTGGAGCGGCCGAGCAGCTCCGCGGAGGGCGGGCAGGTCGCAGCACCGGTGTTCGCCGACGTCATGCGGGCGGCGCTCATGGCCGACGGCGTGGTGCCCTCCGGCACCGCCCGCCCCGAGTTCGAGCTCACCGGGTGAGGACCCCGCTGCCCCCCACCGACCGCACGCTCACGGCGGGCCCCTGCAGGGGGGCCGCCGCGCGCGGGCCCGCGGCGAAGTGCTGTCCGCGGAGTGCCCGCCGGTAGATTGGAGCCCCGTGACCCCGACCGACCCCGGGACGGCCCCGCGGCCCACGGGGAACCGCCCGCTGCCCCTGGCCGAACTGGCCGACCTGATCGGCCCGCCGGAGGGCCCCGGCGCCGACGTCGTGGTCTCCGGGGTCACGCTCGCCTCCGGTGAGGTGGGCCCGGGGTTCCTCTACGCCGCCCTGCCCGGCGCCCGCACGCACGGGGTCCGCTTCGCCGCCGACGCCGCCGCCCGCGGGGCCGTCGCGCTGCTCACCGACCCCACCGGCCGCGCGGACGCGCTCGCCACCGGGCTGCCGGTCTGCGTCGTCGACGCCCCCCGCCAGGTGCTCGGCGCGGTCGCCGACCGGGTCTACGGCGAGCCGAGCCGCCGGCTCACCGTCCTCGGCATCACCGGCACCAACGGCAAGACGACGACGAGCTACCTGGTCGAGGCCGGGCTCGCCGCCGCCGGCCGCGCCACCGGCCTGATCGGCACGGTGCAGGCGCGCACCCGGGCCGCGGACGGCACCGTCACGGCCCTGCCCAGCATCCGCACCACGCCCGAGGCGCCGGCGCTGCACGCGCTGCTGGCCGGGATGGCCGACGCCGGCGTCGACGCCGTCGTCATGGAGGTCTCCAGCCACGCGCTGGTGCAGGGCCGGGTGGGCGGCGTGCGCTTCGCCGCGGCCGGCTTCACCAACCTGGGCCGCGACCACCTGGACTTCCACCGCGACATGGAGGACTACTTCCAGGCCAAGGCCCTGCTGTTCGACGGCCGGGCCGCCGCCGAGGTGGTCGACGTCGACGACCCGTACGGGCGCCGCCTGGTCGAGCGGGCCGGGCGCCCGCGACCGGTCACCGTGGCCGGCGGCGAGGGCGCGGCGGCCGACTGGAGCGTCTCGGACGTCGCGACGGCGCCCGGCGGGGGCTCGACGTTCACCCTGCACGGGCCCGGCGGGCGGAGCTGGCCGGCGCGCGTCCGGCTGCCCGGGCGGTTCAACGTGGCCAACGCGGTGCTGGCCGTGGCGCTCCTGGACGCCGTCGGCGTCGCGGTCGAGGACGCGGTCGCCGGGCTCGCCGAGACGGTGGTCCCGGGCCGGATGGAGCCGGTGGACGCCGGGCAGCCCTTCGTCGCCGTCGTCGACTACGCACACACCCCCGACGCCGTGCGGACCGCGCTCGCCGCGCTGCGCGCGGCGACCCCCGGCCGGCTGGTCACCGTCCTCGGCTGCGGTGGCGACCGCGACCCGGGCAAGCGCCCCGAGATGGGCCGGGTGGCGGCCGAGGGCAGCGACGTGCTCGTGGTCACCGACGACAACCCGCGCTCGGAGGACCCCGCGGCGATCCGGGCCGCGATGCTGGCCGGGGCCCGCGAGGTGCCCGCCGACCGGCGCGCCGAGGTCCGGGAGATCGGTGACCGCCGGGCCGCGCTGGCCGCCGCGGCCGCGCTGGCCCGGGCGGGGGACACCCTGCTCGTCGCCGGCAAGGGCCACGAGACCGGCCAGGAGGTCGCCGGCACGGTGCACCCGTTCGACGACCGCGCGCAGCTGCGCGAGGTGCTCGCCGCGGCGGGGGCGCGGGCGTGATCCGGCTCTCGCTGCACGAGGTGGCCCAGCTCGCCGGGGGCCGGCTCGAGGGCCCGCCGGACGGCGCGGTCACCGGCGCGGTCACGCTGGACTCGCGCGCCGTCGCCCCCGGGGACCTCTTCGTCGCCGTGGCGGGGGAGCGGGTCGACGGGCACGACTTCCTCGGTGCGGCCGCGGCCGCCGGGGCGGTCGCCGCGCTGGTCGCCCGTCCGGACCCGGCGCTGCCCTGCGTCGTCGTCGAGGACCCCGTGGTCGCGCTGGGCCGGCTGGCGGCGGGGGTGCACGAGCGGTTGACCGCCGCGGGCGTGCGCACCCTGGCGATCACCGGATCCTCGGGCAAGACCTCGACCAAGGACCTCCTCGGCCAGGTGCTCGCCGCGGCCGGGCCGACGGTCAGCCCCCCGGGGTCCTACAACAACGACATCGGCCTGCCGCTGACCGTGCTGTCCGCCGACGCCGGCACCCGGTTCCTCGTCCTGGAGATGGGCGCCCGCGGGCGCGGCCACATCGCCCGGCTGTGCCAGGTGGCCCGCCCCGAGGTCGGCGTCGTCCTCAACGTGGGCTCGGCCCACCTCGGCGAGTTCGGCAGCGCCGACGGCATCGCGCAGGCCAAGGGGGAGCTCGTGGAGGCGCTGCCGGCCGGGGGCACCGCGGTGCTCAACGCCGATGACGCCCGCGTGCTGGGCATGGCGCCCCGCACGCGCGCCCGGGTGCTCACCACGGGCCGGGCCGAGCAGGCGGCGGTCCGGGCCGTCGACGTCGCGCTCGACGAGAGCGCCCGTGCCCGCTTCACCCTGGTCGCCGGCGGGGAGCGGCACCCCGTGTCCCTGCGCGTGGTGGGGGAGCACCAGGTGGCCAACGCGCTGTCGGCCGCGGGCGCCGCGCTGGCCGTCGGCCTGGAGCCGGCCGCCGTCGCCGCGGCGCTGTCGGCTGCGCAGCCGCGCAGCCGCTGGCGCATGGAGATCGACCGGCGCCCCGACGGCGTCACCGTGGTCAACGACGCCTACAACGCCAACCCCGAGTCGATGCGGGCCGCGCTCGCCGCCCTGGCCGGGCTGGCCGGGACTCGGCGCATCGCCGTCCTCGGGGGCATGGCCGAGCTCGGCCCGGACGCCGACGCGGAGCACGAGCGGCTGGGCCGCGACGCGGCCGCCGCGGGGGTCGACCTCGTCGTCGCGGTGGGCGCCGATGCGGTAGGCATAGCGGGAGGTGCGACCGCCGCGGGGCGGCGCGCAGGAGAGGAGTCGGTGCACGTGCCGGACCGGGCCGCTGCCCTAGCGCTGCTGTCGGAGGTGCTGCGACCGGGTGACGTCGTCCTCGTGAAGGCCAGCCGGGCCCACGGCCTGGAGCTCCTCGCCGCCGACCTGCTGGGCGGTGCCGCGCTGTGAGGAGCGTGCTCATCGCGGCGGCGGTCGGCCTGATCGTCTCCATCCTGACCACCCCGCTGGCGATCCGGGCGTTCCGGCGGCAGGGCCTGGGCCAGGAGATCCGCGACGACGGCCCCGAGAGCCACCTCTCGAAGAAGGGCACGCCCACGATGGGCGGCACCGTCATCGTCGGCGCCACCGTGGTCGGGTACCTCGCCGCGCACCTGGTGTTCGTCGGCGAGTCCGGGTGGGGGTTCAGCGCCACCGGGTTGCTGCTGCTCTTCCTCATGGTGGGCATGGGCACGGTCGGCTTCCTCGACGACTACCTGAAGATCCGGCACCGGCGCAGCCTGGGCCTGAACAAGACGGCGAAGCTGGTCGGCCAGCTGGTCGTCGGCGTGACCTTCGCCGTCCTGGCGATCAACTTCCCGAACGACGACGGTGTCGAGCCCGCCTCCACCGTCGTCTCCTACGTCCGCGACATCGCGCCGCTGGCCCTCGGCCCGATCGCGTTCGTGATCCTGGCCTACCTGTTCATCGCGGGCTTCTCCAACGCGGTGAACCTCACCGACGGACTCGACGGGCTGGCCGCCGGCGCCTCGGCGATGGTGCTCGCCTCCTACATCGTCATCTCGTTCTGGCAGTTCACCCACGACTGCGCCAACGAGCTGATCGAGGGCTGCTACACCGTCCGCGACCCGCTCGACGTCACCCTCGTCGCGGCCGCCGGCATGGGCGCGTGCCTGGGCTTCCTGTGGTGGAACACCAGCCCGGCGCGGATCTTCATGGGCGACACCGGGTCGCTCGCGCTCGGCGGGCTGCTCTCCGGCCTGGCGATCGTCACCCGCACCGAGCTGCTGCTCGTCGTCCTCGGCGGGCTGTTCGTCGCGGTGACGCTGTCGGTGATCATCCAGGTGGCGTTCTTCCGCGCCACCCGCCGCCGGGTGTTCCGGATGGCGCCGCTGCACCACCACTTCGAGCTGGCCGGCTGGACCGAGAACACCGTCATCGTGCGGTTCTGGCTGGTCACCGGCATGGCGGTGGCCTTCGGTCTCGGCCTGTTCTACGCCGACTGGCTGAGCTTCGTGGGGCTGTGAGCGGCACCCCGGCGGTCTCCGGCCGCACCGTCCTCGTCGCCGGGCTCGGCGTCTCCGGCGCGGCCGCCGCCCGGGTGCTGCTGGCCGCCGGCGCCCGGGTGCTGCTCACCGACGCCGCCCGCCCCGCGGTGGTCGACGAGCTCACCGGCGCGGGCGCCGGGTGGCTGGGCGCGACGGAGGTGCTGCCCGACGGGGTGGACCTCGTCGTCACGTCCCCGGGCTGGCGCCCGGACGCGCCCCTGCTGGTCGACGCCGCCGCCCGCGGGGTCGAGGTGGTCGGCGAGCCCGAGCTGGCGTGGCGGCTGCGCGTCCCCGGGCCGGACGGCGCCGCCGCGCCGTGGTTCGCCGTCACGGGCACCAACGGCAAGACGACGACGGTCACCATGCTCGAGGCGATCCTGCTCGCGGCCGGCCGGAAGGCGGTCGCCGCCGGGAACGTCGGCCGGCCCCTCGTCGAGGTGGTCACCGCCCGCGAGGCGGACGGCACGCCCTCCTACGACGCGCTCGCCGTCGAGCTCTCCAGCTTCCAGCTGCACTGGTCCTCCTCGCTGGCCCCCGCCGCCGCCGCGGTGCTCAACGTCGCCGACGACCACACCGACTGGCACGGCTCCTTCCCCGCCTACCGCGACGCGAAGGCGCGCATCCTGGAGCGCGCCCCGATCGCCGTCGCCGACGCGGGCGACCCCGTCGCCGCCGGCCTCGTGGCGGCCCACCCGCGGCCGGTGACGGTCACCCTGGGCGAGCCGGCCCCGGGCCAGCTCGGGGTCCGCGACGGGGTCCTGGTCGACCGCGCCTTCGCCGCCGACCCGGCGGGGGAGGCGCTGCTGGAGCGTGACCGGCTGCCGGTGCCGGGCCCGCACAACGTGGTCAACGCGCTCGCGGCCGCCGCCCTGGCCCGCTCGGCCGGGGTGTCGGCCGAGGCGGTCGCCCGGGGCCTGGCCGGCTTCGCCGGCGGCGCGCACCGCAACGCCCTGGTCGCCACGGTCGACGGCGTGGACTGGGTCGACGACAGCAAGGCCACCAACCCCCACGCGGCCGGGGCGTCGCTGGCCTCCTACCCGCGCGTGGTCTGGATCGCGGGGGGCCTGCTCAAGGGCGCCGACGTCGACCCGCTGGTGGCCGCGGTCGCGCCGCGGCTGACCGGCGTCGTCCTGCTCGGCCGCGACCGCGCCGTCGTGGCCCGCTCGCTGGCGCGACACGCCCCGTCGGTGCCGGTCGTGGAGGTCCCGAGCGGCGACGATGGCGGGATGGACGGGACGGGTGTGACTGCAGAGGCGACGATCACCCGGGTCGTCGCCGCCGCCGCCGGGCTCGCCCGGCCGGGCGACACCGTGCTGCTGGCCCCGGCGGCCGCCTCGATGGACGTCTTCCGGGACTACGCGCACCGCGGCCGCGCCTTCGCCGACGCCGTGCGCGCGCTCGGGGCCGGGCGATGACCACCACCGAGCGGCCGCTGCGCGAGGCGCGCACCACCCGGGGCCGCACGCGCCCGGTGGCGCCGCGCACGCCGCAGCGCCGCTGGACGGGGCCCGCGTGGCTCGACGGACCGCTCACCAGCTGCCACCTGGTGCTCGGCGCGGCGGGGCTGCTGCTGCTCATCGGGCTGGTCATGGTGTTCTCCGCCTCCGCCATCGAGGCCGCGCTGGCCGACGAGCCGGCGTGGGCCCCGGGCGTGAAGCAGCTCGTGCTCGCCTGCATCGGGCTGGGCGCGATGGTGGTCGCGATGCGGCTGCCGGTGGGCCTGGTGCGCCGCTGGTCACCCGTCGCGCTGCTGGTCGTGATCGGCCTGCTCGTGCTCGTGCTGATCCCCGGCATCGGCCTGGAGCGCAACGGCGCCCGGCAGTGGATCCCGCTCGGCGTCACCGACTTCCAGCCCTCGGAGGCCGGCAAGCTGGTGTTCGCGCTGTGGGGGGCGCACGTCATCGCGCTGCGCGAGCGCTACCTGACGACGACGTCGCTGCTGGTGCCGGTGCTCCCGGTGTTCGTGCTGCTGTCGGGCCTGCTCATCCTCGAGCCGGACTTCGGCGGCGTGGTGAGCCTGGGGCTGGTCCTGGTCGGCCTCCTCTGGGCCGGCGGGATGCCGATGCGCTGGTTCGGCGCGCTCGCCGCCGCCGCGGTCGTCGCGATCGTCGTCATGGTGCAGGCCGCGCCGTACCGCATGGCGCGGATCACCGCGTTCCTCGACCCCTTCGCCGACCCCGACCACACCGGCTTCCAGGCGATCCGCGGCATGTACGCGCTGGCCACCGGCGGCCTGTGGGGGGTCGGCCTCGGCAACAGCGCGATGAAGTGGAACATCCTGCCCGAGGCCGAGTCCGACTACATCTTCGCGATCATCGGTGAGGAGCTCGGGTTCCTCGGCTGCCTGGTCGTCGTCACCCTCTACGGCGTCCTGGCCTACGCCGGATTCCGCATCGCCCGCCGCTCGGCCGACCGCTTCGTCCAGCTCGCCTGCGTCGCGATCACCGTGTGGCTCACCGGCCAGGCGACCATGAACATGGGGTACGTGGTGGGCCTGCTCCCGGTGACCGGTGTGACCCTCCCGCTGATCTCGGCGGGCGGGACCTCGCTGATCCTCACCCTCTTCATCGTCGGGCTGCTGGCCCGGTTCGCCCGCTCGGAGCCGGCCGCCATCGAGGCGCTGCGCACCGCCGAGCGGGGCCGCCTGGCGCGGCTGCTCGCGCCGGCCCCCACCGTGGCGGTGGACCAGGTTCGGCCCCGGCGGTTCCCCGGGGCCGACGGCCCCGAGCGGCCCGTCGTCGGCGGCGCCCGCACGCTGCTGCACGCCCGCGGTGCCGACCCGCGCCGGTCGCCCGCGCCGACCCCGGCGGCCCGCGCCGGCGGCTCCGCGCGGCCCCGCGCCGCCGCCCGCGGTGGTGCGCCGGTCCGGGAGCAGGCGCGCACCGGTGCGCCCCGGCAGCGGCCGGTCGCCCCGCGCGGCCGTCCCGGGGGCGAGCGGTGAGCGCCGTCCGCTCCGTCGTCCTCGCCGGTGGCGGCACCGGGGGGCACATCGAGCCGATGCTCGCCCTGGCCGACGCCCTCCGCCGGCGCGATCCCGCGCTCCGGCTGACCTGCCTGGGGACCGCCCGCGGCATGGAGACCCGGCTGGTGCCCGCGCGTGGCTACGACCTGCGCCTGATCCCGCCCGTGCCGCTGCCCCGCAAGCCCACGCCCGACCTGCTGCGCGTGCCCGGCCGGGTGCGCCGCGCCGTGGCGGAGACCCGGGCGCTGCTCGACGAGCTGGGCGCGGACGTCGTCGTCGGCTTCGGCGGCTACGTGGCGCTCCCGGCCTACCTGGCCGCGCGGCGGGGTGGCGTCCCGGTCGTGGTGCACGAGCAGAACGCGCTGCCGGGCCTGGCCAACCGCATCGGGGCCCGCCTCGCCGCCCGGGTGGCGGTCACCGCGCCGGGCACCCCGCTGCACCGCGGGGAGCACGTCGGCATGCCGCTGCGCCGGGCGATCTCCTCCCTCGACCGGGCCGCGCGCCGCGCCGAGGCCCGGGCCGAGTTCGGGCTCGACCCCGACCGCCCGACGCTGCTGGTCTTCGGTGGCTCCCAGGGGGCCGCCTCGCTCAACCGGGCCGCGGTCGGTGCGGCCGGGGCGCTCACCGCCGCCGGCGTCCAGGTGCTGCACGCCCGCGGGCCGAAGAACACCGACGTCGTCGTGCCGGGTCGGGCGGCGGGCGAGGCGCCCTACGTGCTCGTCGACTACCTCGAGCGCATGGACCTCGCCTACGCCGCCGCCGACCTGGCGCTGTGCCGCTCGGGCGCGGTCACCGTCGCCGAGCTGTCCGCGGTGGGGCTGCCGGCGGCGTTCGTCCCGCTGCCCATCGGCAACGGGGAGCAGCGCCGCAACGCCCTCCCGGTCATCGAGGCCGGCGGCGGCCTGCTGGTGGAGGACGGCGAGCTGGACCCGGCCTGGATCTCGGCCGCCCTGCTGCCGCTGCTCACCGACCCGGCCGCCCTGGCCGGGCTGGCCCGCCACGCCGCCGCGGCCGGGGTGCCCGACGCCGACGAACGGCTGGCCGACATCGTCTGCGAGGTGGCCGGCACGTGAGCGCCGACTCCGTCGCGGCCTGGTCCGGCCCGGTGCCCGCGCTGCCCGAGCTGGGGGCCGTGCACCTGATCGGGATCGGCGGTGCCGGCATGAGCGGCATCGCCCGCATCCTGCTGGCCCGCGGCGTGCCGGTCTCCGGCTCCGACCGCCGGGACGGGCCCACGCTGCTGGCCCTCCGGGCCCTGGGCGCGCGGGTCGAGGTCGGGCACGACGGCGCCCACCTGGGCGACGCCGCGACCGTGGTGGTCTCGACGGCGATCCGGGCGGACAACCCCGAGCTCGTCGCCGCCCGGGAGCGTGGCCTGCGCGTGCTGCCGCGGGCCGTCGCCCTGGCCGCGGTGATGGCCGGCCGGCGGAGCGTCGCGGTCGCCGGTACGCACGGGAAGACCTCGACCACCTCCATGCTCACCGTCGCGGTGCAGGCCTGCGGCGTCGACGCCTCCTTCGCCATCGGCGGCAACCTCAACGAGTCGGGGAGCAACGCGCACGCGGGGGAGGGCGACGTCTTCGTCGCGGAGGCCGACGAGAGCGACCGCTCGTTCCTGCTGCTCTCGCCGTTCGCCGCGATCGTCACGAACGTCGAGGCCGACCACCTCGACAACTACGGCGACCTCGCGGCCGTGGAGGCGGCGTTCGACCGGTTCCTGCAGACCGTGGACCCCGCGGGCTTCGTCGTGCTCTGCGCCGACGACCCCGGTGCCGCCCGGCTCGCCGGGGTCCCCGGGCCGGCGCGGGTGCGCACGTACGGCACGGCCGAGGACGCCGACCTCCGGATGGTCGACCTCGAGGTGGGCCGGGAGCACACCACCTACACCGCGCTGCTGGACGGCGCCGTGCTCGGCCGGGTGCAGATCCGGGTGCCGGGGGAGCACATGGCCCGCAACAGCGCGGCGGCGCTGCTCGCCGGCCTGGAGCTCGGCCTGCCCGCGCACGGGCTGGTGGAGGGGCTGGCGCGGTTCGGCGGGGTGCACCGGCGGTTCGAGCTCAAGGGCACCGCCGGCGGGGTGCGGGTCTACGACGACTACGCCCACCACCCGACGGAGGTCACCGCGCAGCTGCGGGCGGCCCGCGCGGTGGCGGGGGAGGGGCGGCTCGTCGTCGCCTTCCAGCCCCACCTGTACAGCCGCACCCAGGAGTTCGCCGAGGGGTTCGGCGCGGCGCTCGGCCTGGCCGACGAGGTCGTGGTGATGGACGTCTACGGCGCCCGGGAGGACCCCGTCCCCGGGGTGACCGGGGCGATGGTCGCCGACGCCGTCCCGCTGCCCGCCGAGCACGTGCACTTCGAGCCGTCCTGGTCGGCGGCCGCACCCGCGCTCGCCGCCCGCGCCCGCCCCGGCGACCTGGTCATGACGATGGGGGCCGGTGACGTCTCCATGGTGGGCCCGGAGGTCCTCGACGCCCTCCGCGCCGGTGAGCCGGGCGGGGAGGACGACGCGCCGGACGCCGGCCGGTGAGCCGGGCCGGCAGCACCACCCGCGACCGGACCCGGCGCGGCCGCGGCCCGGCCGAGCGCCGGGCGGCCGTGCGCCGGGGCGGGCGTGTCACCCCGCTGCCCGACCGGCGCCCGGCCCGGCGGCGCACCCGTCGGCGCCGGTCGCTCCAGCTCGTCGCGGCGCTGACCGTCGTCGCGGCGGTCTGCTGGCTGCTCTGGCTGGGCCCGTGGCTCGCGGTCCGCACGGTGCAGGTGGACGGGACGGCGACCCTGACGGCCGAGCGCGTGCAGGAGGTCGCCCGGGTGCCCGAGGGGGTGCCGCTGCTCCGGGTGGACCTCGGCGCGGTGGAGGACCGGGTGGCCCGGCTGCCGCAGGTGCGCGACGTGCAGGCGGCCCGCGGCTGGCCCGACCGGATCGTCGTCACGGTCGCCGAGCGGGTCCCGGTGGCGGTCGTCGGCCCGCCCGGGCGGCGGTCGCTGGTCGACGCCGAGGGCGTGCTGTTCGACACCCTCACCGGGGACGCCCCGCGCGGCGTCGTCCCGCTGACCGTCGACGACCCGGCGCCGGACGACCCCGCGACCACGGCCGCGCTCGCCGCCATCCGCGCCCTGCCCGGCCAGCTCCGGGAGGACGTCGCCGAGGTCACCGCACCCGACGCGCAGTCGATCACGATGACCCTCGCCGACGGCACGGTGGTGGTGTGGGGCGGCGCCGAGGAGTCGGGTACCAAGGCCGAGGTGCTCGTCGCGCTGCTCGACCGGATCGCCGGTGGCGAGCTGGAGCCGGCCGACCTCGTCGACGTGAGCGCCCCCTCCGCCGTCGTCCTGCGCTGACTGTGAGGCTGGCCGGGTCGGTTCGTCGGTGATGGGCTGACTGCTGGCGGCAGCGGGCGTGACCCTTGCTCTGACTGGCCTCGTGCCTTT
>NZ_SSXB01000093.1:0-13974 GCF_021698995.1 Blastococcus sp. KM273129
CCGCAGGACCCCGGGCCCGCCCCGTGATCGCCCCGAGCCTGGTCGTGGCGGTGCCGCTCGCCGCGCTCCTGCTCACCACCGTGCTCCAGACCCGACGCGCGGAGCGGACCGTCGCGGCCGGTGGCGCCGTCGCCACCGCCACGGCGGTCAGCGCGGTCGTCCTCGCTCCGCGGCCCACGGGAACGCCCACCGAGCTGCTCGGCGGGTGGGAGGTGCCGCTGGGCATTCCCCTGGCCGTGGACGGGCTGTCCGCCGTGCTGCTGGGCATGACCGCGGTCGTCGGCCTGGCCGTGACCGCCTACGCGATCGCCGAGCGGCGGACGGGGGCCTTCTGGCCGCTGTGGTTCGGGGTGTGGGTCGCGCTCAACGTCATCTACGTCGCGGCCGACGTCTTCACCGTCTACGTCGGCTTCGAGGTGCTCGCACTGTCCGCGGTCGGGCTCGTCGCGCTGGCCGGCGGCGTCGCGCTGCGGGCCGCCCTTCGCTACCTGTTCGTCGCGGTTCTCGGGTCCCTGCTCTACCTGCTGGCGGTCGCCCTGCTCTACACCGACCGGGGAACGCTCGCTTTCACCACGCTGTCGGAGACGGCCGGGTCGGCTCCGGTCGCGGCTGTGGCGCTGGCCCTGGTGACCGTCGGCATGATGCTCAAGTGCGCGCTGCTGCCGCTGCACGGCTGGCTGCCCGACGCCCACGGCGGCGCTCCGGCGCCGGTCAGCCCGGTGCTGTCCGCATTGGTGGTCAAGGGCGCGCTGTTCGTCCTGGTGAAGTTCTGGTTCACGCTGCTCCCCGGAACCGGTGGGGTCACCGCGGCGGGGCTGCTCGGCGGGTTCGGCGCGCTGGCCACGGTGTGGGGCGCGTGGATGGCGTGGCGGCAGGAACGGCTCAAGCTCGTGGTGGCCTACTCCACCATCGCCCAGATCGGGCAGCTGTTCCTGATCTTTCCCCTGGCCACACCCGTCGGCGACGCTGACCCCGGCGGGTTGCCCACGGCCTGGACAGGAGCGCTCACCCTCCTGGTGGCCCACGGCCTGGCCAAGGCGGCGATGTTCCTGGCCGCGGGTGCGCTGGCGGCCGGTCACGGCAGTGATCGGCTCTTGACCATGGCGGGGGCCAGCGCGCGACAGCCCGTGGCAGTGGCGGCGTTCGCCCTCGCCGGTCTGAGCCTCGCCGGCCTGCCACCCAGCCTCGGTTTCACCGGAAAGTTCCTGCTGCTGGAGTCCAGCGTGCAGACGGGCCGCTGGTACTGGGCCGTGCCGGTCGTCGTCGGCGGGCTGATCTCCGCCGCCTACGTGATGCGCGTCGTCGGGCTGACCTTCGACCGCAGCCCCACCGACGCTCCGCACGGCGCCCGCCCGGCGACGTGGAGCCGTGAGGTGCCGGCGGTCGTCCTCGCCGCGCTCGTCGTGGTACTCGGTCTGACCGGTGCCGGCGTGCCCGATCGCATCGCCGAGTCCACCCCGTCGACGGCCGCGGCGTCGATGACCGGCAGCGGAGCGGATCGGTGACCTTCGGCGGGTTGGTACCGCTGGCCCTGCTCGCCACGTCGCTGGTCACCGCGCTGGTCATCTTTCCGCTCGGTGAGGAGCGGCACCGCGCGCGGACCGTGGTCAACCTGGTCGGCGCGACGCTGAAGGTCGCGATCGTGGTCGCGGTCTTCGAGCCGGTGCTCGGCGGTGCGCAGTTCGCCTGGACCTCACCGCTGGCGCCCGGGGTCGACCTGGTCCTGCGGTTCGACGAGCTGTCCCTGCTGTTCATCGCCTTGTCGGCGGCCCTGTGGCTGCTCACCACGGTGTACGCGATCGGTTACCTGGAGGACTCCCCGCACCGCAGTCGGTTCTTCGGGTTCTTCTGCCTCTGCGTGACGAGCACGGTCGGCATCTCCCTGGCCGGCAACCTGGTGACGCTCCTGATCTTCTACGAGCTCCTCACGGTGGTCACCTATCCGCTGGTGGCGCACCGTGGCACCCCGCAGGCCTTGGCGGGGGCGCGGACGTACCTCCGGTACACGATCGGCGGCGGCGCCGTGCTGCTGGTCGGGGTGGCGTGGCTGACCGCTCTCGGGGCCGGCGGCACCTTCGAGCCCGGCGGCACCGCCGCCGTGGCCGCGCTGGCCGCCTCGGAGCCGCTGGTCATGCAAGTCGTGTTCCTGTTGCTCGTCGGCGGCTTCGCGGTGAAGGCGGCGGTCTTCCCGTTGCACGGCTGGCTGCCCCGGGCCATGGTGGCGCCGGCCCCCGTGAGCGCTCTCCTCCACGCGGTCGCGGTGGTGAAGGCCGGCGCGTTCGGCATCGTCCGGGTGGTCCACGATGTCTACGGCCCGGCCGTGGCCGACCGCCTGGGCGTGCTCCTGCCCCTGGGGGTGATGGCAGGGATCACGATCGTCTACGGGTCGGTCCGGGCCCTGACCCAGGACGACCTCAAGCGCCGGCTGGCCTACTCCACCGTCAGCCAGGTGTCCTACATCGTGCTGGGCATGGCGCTGGTGGGCGCGGTGAGCACGACTGCGGCGGTCGCTCATCTCGTGCACCAGGGCCTGATGAAGATCACCCTGTTCTTCTGCGCGGGGGCCCTCGCCGAGACCCTCGGCCTGCACCGGGTCTCCGAGCTGCGCGGGGTGGGCCGGCGGATGCCGATGACCATGGCAGCCTTCACCGTCGGCGCGCTGGGGATGATCGGCGTGCCGCCGGTGGCGGGGTTCGTGACCAAGTACTACCTCGGTGTGGGCGCGCTCTCGGCCGGCCAGCCGTGGGTGATCGGCGTGCTGGTCGTGAGCACGCTGCTCAACGCGGCCTACTTCCTCCCGATCGTCGTCGCGGCCTGGTGGCGCCCACCGGAGGCCGGGGTGGCCTGGGCGGGGCGGCCCCGACCGCGCCGTGAGGGCTCGTGGCTGCTCGTGATTCCGCTGGTCGTGTCCGCGGTCGCCTCGCTGGCCGCGGGGCTCTTCGCCGGGGCGTGGTGGAGCCCGCTGGCGCTGGCGGTGGAGATCGCCGAGCGGGGTGGCGGATGACCTCGCTGTGGACGACCTGGCTGTGGGTGGCCGCGCTCGCCGCGCCCTTGGCCCTGGCCGCTCTCCTGCTGCCGGCGGTGACGCGGGCCGCGGCCGTGCGGTGGTCACCCTTGGCCTGCCTGCCGGCCGGGCTGCTGGCCCTCGCCGGGCCGGCGGACGGCCTCTCCGTCCCCTGGCTGCTGCTCGGCGTGAGGCTGGATCTGGACGACGTCTCCCGGCCGCTGCTCGGCGTGACGGCCCTGCTCTACGCGGTGGCGCTGGCCGTGTCGCCGGCGGAGCGGGCCGGGGACCGGCGGCTGCCGGCCTTTCTCGCGGTGTTCCTGGTGGCCTACACCGGTAACGTCACCCTGCTCATCGCCGCCGACATCGTCACCTTCTACGTCGGCTTCGCCGTCATGTCGCTGACCGCCTACGGGCTGGTCGTGCACTTCCGGACCGACCGGGCGATGCGCGCCGGCCGCGTCTACCTCGGATTGGCCCTCGTCGGCGAGGTGTTGTTGCTCAGCGGACTGATGGCCGCGGCGGCGGCCGCCGGAACCGATATGGCAGCGGTCCGCGAGGCGCTGGGCGACAGGGCGAATCTGCCGGCGGCGGCGCTTGTCGTGGCCGGCCTCGGCGTCAAGGCGGGATTGGTGCCGCTGCACGGCTGGCTGCCCGTGGCCCACCCGGCCGCGCCGGTGCCCGCCAGCGCGGTCCTGTCCGGGGCAATGGTGAAGGCCGGCCTGGTGGGGTGGCTGCATCTGCTGCCGATCGGAACACACAGCCTGCCCGAGCTGGGCTCCTGGCTCGTGGCGCTCGGGCTGGTCGGCATCTTCGGTGCGGTCGCCCTCGGCCTTCTGCAGGACGAGCCGAAGGTCCAGCTCGCCTACTCGACGGTCAGCCAGATGGGCTATCTGGCGGTAACAGTGGGGGCCGGGCTGCGCGAGGCGTCGGTCGGGGCCGCCGCGGTCACCGTGGCCGTCGTCTACGCGGTTGCTCACGGCACGGCCAAGGCGGCGCTGTTCCTCTCCATACCGGTCGTCCAGGCTGCTGCGCCGGGCGCCCGGCGATGGATCGCGCTCGGCGGGGCGGGCGTGGCCGGGTTCGCACTCGCCGGCCTTCCACCGCTCAACGGCTTCGTGGCCAAGTACGGCCTGAAGGATCTGGCTGCCGCGGCGGGAGTGTCCGAGGTCGTGTTGTCCCTCGGAGCCGCCGGCACCGTATTGCTGATGGCCCGGTTCTGGCTCGCCCTGGCCGCCGGCGACAGTGTCCCGCGACCGTGGAGCGTCCTGCAGAGCGGATGGCTCGTCCTGCTCCTGGCCGGTCCGGCCGGGGTATGGGCGCTGACCGCGGCGGGCCCGGCGGTGGACGTGTCCACGACCGTGGCCAGCGTGTGGGCGGGGGTCTGGCCGGTGCTGCTCGGCCTCGTTCTGGTGGTACTGGCGGTGCGTGGGGCCGCCCGGTGGCCGCTGCGCCGGTCAGCGCGGCCGCCGGCCGGTGACGTCGTCGTCGTCCTGGAGCCCGCTGCGGTGGGGGCGCTGCGTGCCCTGGACGAGGCCGGCCGCCTGCCGGGGCGAGCGGTCCAGGCCGTCGTCACCATCGCCGGACACGCCGCGTCCCGGTGGCCCGGGGGAGCCGCAGAGCTCCTGCGCCTGCCGGGCTGGCAGTCGGTGGGGCCGCTCGCCGTGGTCGTCCTGGTGGTGCTCGCGGGGGTGCTGCTGTGGTGACCGCGCCGGTGTGGTGGGTGGCCGAGTCCGTGGGCCGTGGCGTCGCCCTGGCGGCGCTGTGGTGGATCGTGAGCGAGGGCAGCACGCTGGTCGGCCCGGAACTGGCGGTCCTGGTCGTCGCGACCGCCACGGCCGCCAGCCTGTGGGTGTCGCCACCGCGTCCGCGCCGCCCGCCCCACCCACTGCGGCTCGCCGGCGCTCTGGGCTGGTTCCTCCTCGCCTGCGTCCGCGAGGGCAGCCGTGTCGCCGCGCGCGCGTTGCGACCCGGGCCTCCGGTCGAATCGGTGGTGGTGGTCCACCGACTACGGCACCCCGACCGCCCCGACCTGGCGATCCTGCTGGCCGACGTGATCAGCGTGCTCCCCGGAACGCTCGTGCTCCGCATCGACGACGACGCGCTGCTGGTCCACGTCCTCGACCGCGACCGGCTCGACCTCGCCGACCTCGCGGCGACCGAGCGGCGGCTGGCCGCTCTCGTCGGCAGTCGTGCGACCGCGCTGGAGTCGTAGACCGGCGCAGGCGACAGCCCCTTGCATGCGAACCTTGTTTCACGTAACATTTTTCCGACAGAGTGACGACTGTCGGTCCCGCTTCCCGCCCGACGGTTTCCCTGAGGTCCCTGCAGTGCAGTTCGGAGCACGGCGCCAGCCCGGTCCCACCGATGGTCCTCGTCGGACAGCTGCACTACCCGTCGAGCCAGGAGCACCACCGGCGACCACGATCTGATCGGAGGAATCGCCATGGACAGGCTCTCGCAACAGAGTGGCCCCCCGACCGTGGACCCGTCGTGCGAGCCGGCTGCGGCCGGGCCCGCACGGTCGCCCGCCGCGCGCTTCGCCAACCTCCCCGAGATGCTGGCCGCGACCGTCGCCGAGCACGCCGGCGCGACGGCGTTCACCACCTGCCTGCCCAACGGCATGAACGGCAGCCTCACCTTCGCCGAGGTCGACTGGGCCGCGGACGAGTTCGCCGCCTACCTCCGCGAGGAGCTCGGCCTGGCGGCGGGTGACCGAGTGGCGGTGCAGATGCCCAACTGCCTGGCCTATCCGGTCGTGGCCTTCGGCGTCCTCAAGGCCGGTTGCGTGCTGGTGAACACCAATCCGCTGTACACCACACCGGAGCTGCAGCGGCAGGACGCCGACGCCGAGGTGGCCGCCGTCGTCGTGGTGGACATGTTCGCCGACCGACTGACCCCGGCGCTGCCCGCGCTGGGCAATCCCCCGGTGGTGCTCGTGCGCGTCCCGGAGTTCTTCCCCGGCTACGTGGCGGGGATCGTCCGGCTCGTCCAGCGGTACTGGCAGCGCGCGCTGCCCGCGGTGCCCTACGCCGCCACGCCGCTGGAGGAGGCACTCCGCCGGGGCTCCGCGCGGCTCGTCGACGGCAACACCCGTCGGTACTGGCAGGACCTGCGCCCCGACGACCTCGCCGTGCTGCAGTACACCGGCGGCACCACCGGGGTGAGCAAGGGCGCCATGCTCACCCACGGCAATCTGCTGGCCAACTGCGAGCAGATGCTCGGGTTCGTCGGCGACGCGGTGCGCCCCGGCCGGGAGCGGGTGCTGACCGCGCTGCCGCTCTATCACATCTTCGCCTTCACGGTGAACCTGCTGGCGTTCTACCGCCGCGGGGCGCACAACGTGCTCATCCCCTCCCCACGGCCGCTGAGCAATCTCAAACGGGCGCTGGAGAACCAGCCGATCACCTGGATCACCGGGGTGAACACTCTCTTCGACGGCCTGTGCCGGGAGCGGTGGTTCGTCGACCACCCGCCGGCGTCGCTGCGGGCCGCGGTCGCCGGCGGCATGGCCTTGCACACCACGGTGGCGCAGCGGTGGGAGGAGGTGACCGGTGTCCCGGTGGTCGAGGGCTACGGGCTCACCGAGGCCTCCCCGGTGCTGACCTTCAATCCGCTGGACGGGCGCGCGAAGCCGGGCACGGTGGGTGTGCCTATGCCGGGCACGGTGCTGCGCTGCGCCGACGACTCCGGACGGACGGTCCCGGACGGCGAGTTCGGGGAGCTGTGCGCACGCGGTCCGCAGGTGATGGCCGGCTACTGGCGCCTGCCGGAGGAGACCGCCACGGCGCTGCGGAACGGCGAGTTACGCACCGGCGACGTGGCGGTCATCGACGGCGACGGCTACGTGCGCCTCGTGGACCGGAAGAAGGACCTGATCCTGGTCAGCGGTTTCAACGTCTATCCGACGGAGGTGGAGGAGGCGCTCACCGCGCATCCCGGCATCCGAGAGGCTGCGGTCATCGGCGTGCCGGCCGGTGCGTCCGGGGAGCGGGTGCGCGCGGTCGTCGTCCGCACCGATCCGGCGCTGACACCGGCGCAGGTCCGAGCGTGGGCGGCCGAGCGGCTGGCCGCGTACAAGGTGCCCCGCGAGGTGGTGTTCGCCGCCGATCTCCCCAAGTCGCCGATCGGCAAGGTCCTGCGCAAGGACGTACGGGCGGCCCAGGTCGACGTGTCGGTACCCGCCGTGCGGGCCGGGGGCTGACGACGATGGTCGGCCCGTTCGAGCAGGCCATGCTCACGGCCATCCTGGGGGTGGTGATGCTCGGCATGGGCGCGGCGATGACCTTCCGCGACCTCGGCGACGAGGTGCGCCGCCCCCGGTACCCGCTTCTGGCGGTGGCCGGTCAGTTCACGATCATGCCGCTCATCGCCTTCACCCTCGCCTGGCTGCTGGAGCTCTCGCCGACCCAGGCGATCGGCCTGCTCATCGTCGGGTGCATGCCCGGCGGGACGACGTCGAACCTCTACACCTACTTCGCCAAGGCCAATCTGGCGCTCAGCGTGGTCGTCACCATCGCCACCACGCTGGCCGCGGTCGTGCTCACCCCGCTGGCCCTGCTGCTCTACGGCGGCGCGCTGGCCGAGGGCATCGAGGTACCGACGGCGAACGTCGTGGCCAGCCTGGCGTTGCTCGTCCTCCCGGTGCTGCTGGGTCTGTGGATCCGCCGGCGTACCGCCAACGTCGGGGCCACCCTCGAGCTGGTCGGCAGCGTGCTCGGTGTGCTGTTCATCGTGCTGCTGCTGGTGACGTGGGTGCCGCGCAACTGGCAACTGCTCGGCGAGTCGCCCTGGGAGGTGTATGCCGCGGCGATCGGGCTGCCGGTACTGGGCATGGCCGCCGCCTACGGCTACGCGAAGCTGCTCCGCATGCGGGTGCCCGACCGGCGGACGTTGGCACTGGAGATCGGCATCGTCAACGGACCGCTGGCGATCACCATCGTGCTGCTGTCGTTCACCGGCGCCGTGGAACAAGAGGTGCTCCTGCTGCCGGCGCTCTACTCGCTGTTCGTGGTGATCACCGCGACGTTCGTGACGATCGGCTTCCGCCGGGCGCACGACCGCGGCCAGCAGAGGATCCCCGAGCTGCTGTGAGCCGCCTTCTCCGAGTCCCGGGCAGGCGCGAGCGATCCCATCGGTCCCCGTCGTCCGGGGCGCTGGACCAGCTGGCCGGCGCCACTCCGGACACGCGCGACCGGATGGTGGATGCCGCCCGGGCGTTCAGCATCGTCGTCGTCACCGTGTGGCACTGGACGCTGTCGGTCATCCACCGCACCGCCGAGGACGGCCTGGCGATGCCCAATCCCATCGACGCCGTCCCCGGCGGCTGGCTGGCCACCTGGGTGCTGCAGATCATGCCCGTCTTCTTCCTGGTCGGCGGCTACGCCAACCTCGCCGGCTGGGAGCGCGCGCAGGCGTCCGGGAGCTCCAGTGCGGCGTTCGTCGGCGTCCGGCTGCGCCGGCTGCTCACCCCCACCCTCCTCTGGGTCGCGGTGTGGCTGGCCGCGGAACTGGTCGCGGCGCTGCTGCCCGGCCCACACCGCTGGATCTGGGAATGGTTCCCCGGATTCCTGGTGCCGCTGTGGTTCCTCGGCGTGTACGGATTGCTGATCGTCGCCGTGCCGGTCACCGCGAAGGTGCATGCCCGTGTCGGCGTCGGGGCGCTGGCCGGGCTGGCCGGCCTGATCGCCGTGGGCGACGTCCTGCACCGCGCCGCGGACGTGGCCTGGGCCGCCTGGGTGACCACAGCGGCGGTGTGGCTGTTCTGCCACCAGCTGGGCTACTTCTGGCGCACCCACCGGCTCGGCGCCCGCCCGCTAGGACAGCGGCTCGGGGTCGCCGCGGTGGGTTTGGCCGTCCTGGTCGCCCTGACGATGATCGCCGGCTACCCCCGACCGATGGTGGCGACGGTAGGTGAGCCCGAGTCGAACATGTTCCCCACGACCGCCGCGATCGCGGCGCTCGCCGTCTTCCAGCTCGGCCTGCTGGCGCTGCTCACGCCGGCTGCCGGCAGGCTGCTGCGCCGCGCGGCCGTGTGGAAGCTCGTCGTGTCACTCAACCTCGTGGCCATCACGGTGTTCCTCTGGCACATGACCGCGCTCCTCGTCGTCGTGCTCGCCTACGAGGGCCTCGGTCACACCCTCCTGTCGCAGCCCACCGGCGAATGGTGGGGACAGCGGTGGTTGTGGCTGCTCGCGCCCGCGATCGTTCTCGGGGCCCTCGTGGCCGCCTTCGGCCGGGTCGAGATCGCGGCGCGCCGTCCCCGTCGATGGATCCGGTGACGTTGTCCGTGCCCGGCCCAGCCGTACGGGACGACAGCTGGTGCTGACGGCGACGTGGCGCCTGGGTCATGGGGCAGACCTCCGGAACGGGGTGGCGGTCGTCTGACGTCGCCGCTCTCACCGGATCAGCGGGTGAACCACCAGGCGAGCACACCACCGAGGGCCACGTAGCCGACGGTGAGGGGCAGCGTCCGGCGCAGCACGTCGCCCTCCTGGCGGCTCAGGCCGACCGTCGCCGCCGCGGCCACCACGTTGTGCGGGCAGATGATGTTGCCGACCGCCGCGCCGAAGCCCTGCGCGCCCAGCAGCGGGAGCACGGGTCGCCCCTGCTCTTCCGCGGTGGCCTCCTGGAAGTCGGTGAACAGGATGTTCGATGCGGTCGCCGAGCCGGTCACGAAGGTGCCCAGCGCCCCCACCGCCGGCGCCAGCAGCGGCCAGCCGACGCCGACGCCGGCCGCGGCTGACGCCAGTTCGTCGGTCATCCCGGACTGCGACATCGTCCGCGCAATGGTCACCATCGCGATCAACGCGACGACGACGGGCAGGAGCATCCGGTTGGTGTCGCCGACCGCCCGGCGGATGTCGGCACCCGACGCGCGCTGCGCCAGCGCGCCGGCGGCGAAGGCCAGCGGCAGCAGCAGTCCCGGGTGGTACAGCGGCCGCACGCTGCCGGTGAAGGCACCGAAGAGTTCCCAGTCGGCGACGATCTCGAACAGCGCGTCGCGCACGGGCGGCACCAGTCGGGTGACCAGCACGACGGAGATCAGCGCGAGATAGGGGGCGGCCGCGCGCGGCAATCCCATCGCCGGCGCGGAGGGCACTGACTGCCCGCCCTGCTCGTACCCGTCCCTGTCGGAGCGAGCAAGCCGGACCACGGCGAGGAACACCAGCCCACCGAGCAGGGCAGCCCCGATGGTGGGCAGTTCCGGGCCGACGAAGCGACCGAGCAGCCAATAGGGCGCGAAGAACGCGGCGGCGGCCAGTGCACCCCACGCCCACGGGGCCGGCCGACCCGGAACGGCCCGACCGATGACGAGCACCACGGCGGCGGCCAGCACCCAGCCGAGCAGGGCGTGGTACGGCACGGTTGCGCGGGCGATCTCTCCCCCGGTGAATCCCGTGGCGGCGACCTGGGCGACCACCGGGGTACCGAGCGCCCCGAAGGAGACGCCGGAGGCGTGGCCGATGAGCGCCGCGGTCACCGCAGAGAGCGGGCGGAAGCCGGCCGCGACGAGGAACGGGGCGGCCAGGGCCACCGGCGTGCCGAATCCGGCGGCTCCCTCGAGGAACAGCGAGAAGAACCAGGCCAGGAGCAGCGCCGCGACCCGCGGGTCCGGCGTCAGCCGGGTCAGACCCGCGCGCAGCGCATCGGTCGCCCCGGTGCGTTGCTGCAGGTGGTGGATGGCGAGGGCCGGCCCGATGATCGCGACCACGGTCAGCGTCAGGAAGCCGGCCTCGGCCAGCAGCCCCAGCGTGCCGAGCAGCGGTGTATAGGAAGCGTCGGGACCGCCGAAGCCGAAGGCCAGCAGAGCCAGGGCGAGGGTGCCGACGGCGGCCAGCAGCCCGGCCCGCACCGCCGACCAGCGCAGACCGACCATCAGGGTGAGCACGGCCGCGATGGGCGCGGCCGCCAGCGCCGCCCGCACGCCGTCGTCCCCGGTCCTGCCGCGAACCGGTCAGGAGGCCGTCGGCAGCACCCGGTGCAGGTGCCCGCCGCGCTCGAAGGCGGTGATGTTGTCGACGGTCGTGGCCGCGATGTTCGCCAGCGCCTCGGCGGTGAAGAACGCCTGGTGCCCGGTGATCACCACGTTGGGGAAGGTGAGCAGGCGGGCGAAGACGTCATCGCTGACCACCCGGTCGGAGAGGTCCTCGAAGAACAGCTCGGCCTCTTCCTCGTAGACGTCCAGCCCGAGGTGCCCGATCTTCCCGGTCTTCAGCCCGGCGATCACCGCGGCAGTGTCCACGAGCGCGCCGCGGCTGGTGTTCACGATCATGACGCCGCTGCGCATCTGCCCCACCGCTTCGGCGTCGACCAGGTGGAAGGTGTCGGCCGTCAGCGGGCAGTGCAGGGACACGACGTCGGACTCGGCGAACAGCCGCGGCAGGTCCACGTACTCGACGCCCCGTCGGGCGCACTCCGCATCGGGCGCGGGGTCCGCGGCGATCACCCGGCACCCGAAACCGAGCATGATCCGGGCGAAGACCGCGCCGATCTGCCCGGTGCCCACGATCCCGACCGTCCGGGTGTTCAGATCGAAGCCCAGCAGGCCGGTCAGCGCGAAGTTGTTCTCACGCACCCGGTTGTACGCCCGGTGGATCTTGCGGTTGAGGGTCAGCACGAGACCGACCGTGTGCTCGGCCACGGCGTGCGGCGAGTAGCCCGGCACCCGGGCGACCGTGAGACACAGGCGTACCGCCGTGGCCAGGTCGACGTGGTTGAAACCGGCGGACCGCAGGGCCACCAGGCGGACCCCGGACTCGTACAGCCGTTCCAGCACGGCCGCGCTCAGGTCGTCGTTGACGAACGCGCAGACCGCCTCGCTGCCGGTGGCCAGCGGCGCGGTCGCGGGCGACAGCCGGGGCTCGAGGAAGACCAGTTCGTGCCCGTGACCGGCGTTGGCCGCGGTCAGCGACTCGACGTCGTAGGGCTTGGCGCTGAAGACGGACACACGCATGGCCGGCACCGTATCGGCGCGTGCCTGCGACCGCACCGACTCCCGCAGCAAGCATGGCCCGCGCATGGCCCACCCCGACGACCGCGCCGCAGCGGCTGAACGTCCGGTCGGAGCACCACGGCACTGCTCGAAGCCACTCCGCCTCGGCTGCTGCCCACCGATCAGCCGACTCGCCCCCGTGAACAACCCGCCCCATCGCACCACGTGGCTGGGTTCACCGGTCACCGTTCACCGGATTACCGGACGCAGGACCTGTATTTACGAAGCATTTTTCGCTAAAATGATTCCTGAAGTTGGAGGGAGGCGATGGATCGCTCCGTCCGCCCGGAGGCCGCCACCTACAACAGGGGGCCGGACCACCCCCATCGAGCGCCGTCCGAGCGCTCCGGAGAAGGGGACCACGCCAGTGGGAGCTACCCGCCCATCGATCCGCACGATCGCCGAGCACACACCCGAGAGCCGCGACCGCGTCGTCGACCTGCTGCGCGCGGTCGCCATCCTCACGGTGGTCCTCGGGCACTGGATGGCGGTCGTCATCGTCGTGCGAGACGGGGAGCTCACCGGCTCCAATGCGCTGGGGCTGTGGCCGCCCGCGGAGTGGCTCTCCTGGCTCGTGCAGGTCATGCCACTGTTCTTCCTCGTGGGGGGCTACGCGGGCATGGCGTCCTGGCAGTCCGCCCGCGACCGCGGGCGCCCTCCGCTGGGCTGGTTGGCGGACCGGCTGAACCGCCTGCTGCGACCGACGACGGTGTTTCTGGCCGTCCTGATCGGCGGCATCGCCGTCGGCCGGTTCGTGATCGACGACGAGTTCGTCGCCATGGCCGCCTGGGTGGCAGCCATCCCGCTGTGGTTCCTCGCGGTCTACGTCGCCGTCGTGGCCAGCACCCCGCTGCTGGTCGCCGCCTCGGAACGGTGGGGCCTGGGCGCGCCCCTCGCGCTGGGCGCCGCCGTGCTGGCGGTCGACGTCCTCCGGCTGACCGCCGGCACGCCCTGGATGGGCGCTCTCAACTTCCTGCTGGTCTGGATGTGCCTCTACACCCTTGGAGTGAGCTGGCGAGCGGGCACTCTGCTGGCCCACCCCTGGACACCGGCCGCCCTGCTCGTCGGCGGGGGACTACTGGCGGCCGGACTGGTCGCCCTGGGGCCCTATCCGCTGTCGATGGTCGGCGTCCCCGGCGAGGCGTTCCAGAACACCGCCCCTCCCTCGCTCGCACTGCTCGCCTACGGGGTCGCCCAGGCCGGAGCGGTCCTGCTGGCGAGGGGCCCGCTGGGCAGGCTGGCACGCCGTCGCCCGGTGTGGACGGCGACGGCAGCGGTGAACGCCACGGTGCTCACGCTCTACCTGTGGCACATGGTGCCGATCCTGGTGGCCGCGCCGGCCCTGTACCTCAGCGGCATACTCCCCGACCCCGAGCCACTGTCGGCCGATTGGTTCGCAGTGCGCCCACTCTGGGTGCTCGCCTGCGCGGTCGTCCTCCTGGTCCTGGTCGTGATTTTCGGCCGCGTCGAGCGACCAGGCCGGCGGCTCCTGGAGACACCAGCCCCGGCGACACCTCCGCGCGTGGCCAGGGCCGCGCTCGGCGTCGCCTCGATCTGCGCCGGATTGGCGCTGCTCACGGCGTCCGGCGTCCAACACGTCTCGCGGCCGGAGACCCTCGCCGCGACTGCACTCCTGTACGGCTTCGGGCTCGTGGTGGTCGCCCAGGCCGTTCGCCCTCGAAGAGATACGAAGCTTGTTTCGTGATTGATCTTGCGGTATTCTGAGTGAGGCCGCTGGCTTGGACCGGCGAGCGACCGGAAGGGGGAACCTCCGATGTCGGACCTGCTCCCCTGGCTGGCACTGGCCGTGTGGTGCGCGGCGCTGGCGCTGCGCGTACACCCGCGGACGCGGCGGTGGGCTCCCCGCGGCATCGCCGGCAGGGCCGCGCGCCGAAGGAGTGAGCCGTCGGGCGGCACACCAGCTCGGTCGATGTCCGGCCTCGGCGAGCCCGCCCCCTTCCCCACACTCCCGATC
>NZ_SSXB01000094.1:0-13884 GCF_021698995.1 Blastococcus sp. KM273129
CGAGATCAAACGCTGCCTCAAGCGCTACATCGCCCGCGAGCTCTACCGACGCCTCGAAACCCCACCCTCAGCCCTTGACGCGTCATAGGAGCGTCCGGCCGGGTCAGCCGGTGGCCGCGTGCCGCACGACGCCGAGGTGGTGGGCGGCGGTCTCGGCCAGGGAGGCGGCGTCGACGGCCGCCGTCACCACGGTGGCGCCCTCGGCGGCGAAGCCGGCCGCCTCCTCGCCGCTGCGCGCGTGCACCCCCACGGGCACCCCCGCCGCCCGCGCCCGGGCGATGATCGAGGAGAGCACCGCGCGGAGCTCGTCCCGCTGCTCCTCGCCGGTCAGCTCCAGCGAGAGGGCCAGGTCCGCCGGCCCGACGTACAGCCCGTCCAGCCCCGGCACCTCGAGGACGGCGTCGAGGTCGGCGAGCATCGACGCCGCCTCCACCATCACCAGCAGGAGCGGCTCGTCCGCTCCCCCGGAGAGCCGGCCGATCGACCGTCCGCCCGCGGGCGCGTACCGGCAGGCGGCGACGATCTCGCGGGCGTGCCCGGCGTCGCGCACGTTGGGCACGACGAGGCCCCGGGCGCCGAGGTCCAGCGGCCGCCCGAGGTCGGGGAACAGCGAGCTGCGGGTGCGCACCAGCGGCACGGACCCCGCCGCCGTGATCGCCGCGCAGGTGCCCGGGAGGTCGGCCTCCGCGGTGGCGCCGTGCTGGAGGTCGACGACGACGTAGTCGGCGCCGGTCCGGGCCAGCACCTCACCGGTCACCGCCCCGGGCAGCAGGCTCCACAGCCCGTGGCAGGGCCGGCCCTCCGACCACCGTCGCCGCAGCTCCGCCTCGCCCGCCATCCGGCTCCTCCTCCGTCGTCATCCCTGGACCGGTCCGATCCTGCGCGAACGGCCCGCCGCCCGCGACCGAGGGGGCGGTCGCCCCCGCGGGCAGGGTCCAGCCGCACCGGTCGACGTCGAGCCGCGTGCCCCTGCGGCCCGACCCGCCCGGGCGCGGCTCGACCCGCCGGCGGACCGTAGCGCGCCGGCCGCGGGTCAGGCGGGCGGCACCTCGGCGCCGCGCGGCAGCCGGCCCATCAGGAAGAACTCGGGGTTCGGCGTGATCGCCGCGAAGTGCGCGAGCCGGTTGGAGAGCGCGAAGAACGACGTGATCATGCCGACGTCCCACACGTCGTCCTCGGTGAGCCCGTGCTCGGTGAGGGCGGCCAGGTCCGCGGCGGTGACCGAGGCCGGGTCGGCCGCCAGCCGGGTGGCCACCGCGAGGACGGCGTGCATGCGCGGCGACAGCGGGGCCTTGCGCCAGTCCACGGCGACGTGGTCGGCGATGTGCGGGTCCTTGGTGCGGATGCGGGCCACCGCACCGTGCGCGACGACGCAGTAGAGGCAGTCGTTGCCGGCGCTGGTCGCCACCACGATCAGCTCGCGGTCGGCCTTGGACAGCCCCGGGGTCTCCTTGTCCATGAGCGCGTCGTGCATCGCGAAGAACGCCCGCGCCTCGTCCGGCCGCCAGGCCAGCGCGGCGAAGACGTTGGGCAGGAAGCCGGACCTCTCCCGGACCTCCGCGTAGCGCTCGGCGAGGTCCGGGGGCAGCTCGTCGGCGGGGCGGAGGGGGAAGCGGCTGATCGGCGTCTCGGTCACCGGTCCACCCTGGCAGCGCGCGGCGCCGCCGTCACCCCGCGGTGGTGACGGCGGCCAGCACCGCGGGGTAGGCCGCCTCGGCGGCCGCCCGGAGCTCCGCGTCGGTGCGGTCCTGCACCGGGTGGGGGACGAGCACGCACGGCGCCGGGAAGCCCAGCGCGGCGCCCTGCGCGCGGGCCGCCTCGGCGAACGCCTCGCTGGCGAGGAACACCCCGACGACGCCGCGGCGCTCGAGGTCGGCGATGTCGTGCACACTGCACGACGTGCAGGAGCCCTAATCGGCCAGCGCCTCGATGACCACCTCGCACTGCTCGGCGATCTCGTGCCGCAGGTCCACCGGGGCGGTCCGGGCGAAGGTCGGCTTGCGGTAGCGCCGCACGACCGCGCCGTCCGCGGCGAGCAGCTCGGCCAGCCGGTCCAGGACGACGTCGCCGCGTGCCTTGCTGATGTCGAGCAGCCCGACGCTCCGGCCGCGCAGCGAGGCCGGGCGGGGCAGCGGCTCGCGGGCGACCGCCTGCCGCTCGCCGGTCGGGTCCAGGACCGTTCTCATGCGCGCACCTCTCTCGTCACCGGGGCGCTCCCGGTCTGACCGGCCACCCAGCCGCCCACGATCGCGCTGAACAACCCGGCGTCGCCGCCGGCGTGCGCGACCAGCAGACCACCGGGCCGGAACTTCGGCAGCTCCGCCCCCGCCAGGCCGGCGGGCACCCCCTCGGCCATGCCGCCCGCCCCGCGCACCAGCTCCGCGCCGGGCAGGGTCAGCAGCTCCTCCAGCTCGGCCAGCAGGCGGGCCCGGTCCCACCCCGCCTCGCGGAACACCCGGCCGTGCTCGGGCGAGACCACGAGCATCGCGTCGAAGGCCATCGGCAGCTTGGGGTGGGCGTTGACGCGCAGGCAGGCGGCGAAGGTCCGCGCCAGCGACGCCGGGTCGCGGCTGAGCTGGTCGACCACCGGCTGCACGCCCGACCCCGCGAACACGGTCACCGCGTCGCCGGGCACCCCGCGGTCGGCGGCCAGCGGCGGGAACGGGCTGTCGTGCTCGCGCTCGGCGAAGCAGAAGGTGAACTTGCCGGGGTTGCCCAGGGTCGCCCGGTCCACCTCGCCGGGGCGCCCGCCGCCGACGTTGCGGACCACCAGCTGCAGCGCCCGGCCGATCGTGGCGTTGGCGCGGTTGCCCTGCCCCAGGGCGTTGACCCCGCCGTTCATGCCGATCCGCGCGGCGACCGGCCCGTTGACCACCACCACCGGCCCGGCGAAGTACGTCGTCGCCAGCAGCCCGTGCAGCGCGAACTCCTCGGCGGCGGCCGCCTCCAGGGCGGCCAGCACCACCGGCAGGTGCTCGGGCAGGCACCCGGCCATGACGGCGTTGACGGCCACCTTCTCGACGGTGCACTCGACCAGATCGGGCGGGACGACGGCGACCACCTCGCCCGGGTCGCGGGTGGTGCCGCGCAGCATCCGCAGCACCCGCTCCGGCGTCGGCGGCACCACGGGCAGCCCGTCGGTCCAGCCCCGGTCGAACAGCGCCTCGTGCTCGTCCTCGAGCTCGGCGAGCTCGATCCGCCGGCTGACCAGCCCGGTGCCGCCGTACCGCGCCTCCAGTGCGTCGATGCGGAACGGGTCCACCGACAGCGAGCCGCAGCCCGGCCGGTGCTCGGGCAGCCCCTCCCCCAGGCCGGCGACGCCGGTGAGCTCGGCCCACTGCTCCCGGCTCCACCCGACCACCCGGGCGGTCTCGGCGCCGTCGACCACCCGCAGCAGCGTCGGGACGGTCTCGATGCCCAGCCGGTAGGAGAGCTCCAGCTCGGTGTCGTCGCCGTCGAACCACCCGGCGTCGTCCTGGCACCACACGGCGGCGCCGAGCCGCCGCAGCACCGGCTCCACGAGCACGCAGGTGGGGCAGTCGCGCTTGACCACGGCCACGAGACCGTCCGGGAGCTGCACGGCGCGACCCTACCCACCCCGCCCGCCGGCCGTGACGGCGGTCACCGCGGCGCGTCCCGGTGCGGCGGCCCCGGCCGGGACGGCCCTGGCCGGCCCGGGGGCCCGTTCAGCCGGCCCGGGGGCCGAACCGCATCAGGCGGACGGCCTCCGGCAGCGCGGCGAGCCCCGCCAGCAGGTGCGCGGGCAACGGGGCGCTGACGTCGGTGACCGCGTACCCGTACTCCCCGCGCGTGGCCAGCACCTGGGCGTCGACGTTGAGCCCGTGCTCGCCGACGAGGGCGTCGACCCGCGCCAGGACGCCGGGCACGTTGCGGTGCAGCAGGGCGAAGCGGTCGGTCGAGGAGCCGTGCAGGACGACCGTGGGCAGGTTGACGCTCAGCGTCGTCGTCCCCGTGGCGGTGTAGTCGACGAGCTTGCCGGCCACGAACCGCCCGATGTCGTGCTGCGCCTCCTGGGTCGAGCCGCCGATGTGCGGGGTGAGGATGACGTTGGGCAGGCCGCGCAGCACCGAGGTGAACTCGTCGCCCTGCTCCCGGGGCTCGTGCGGGAACACGTCGACCGCCGCCCCGGCGATGTGGCCGCTCAGGATGCTGTCGCGCAGCGCCTCGTGGTCCAGGACGAACCCGCGCGAGAGGTTGAGGAAGATGCTGCGCGGGCGCATCCTGGCGAACTGCTCGGCGCCGAACAGCCCGGCGTTCCCGGCGCGCCCGTCCACGTGCAGCGTGACGGTCTCCGCCCGCTCGAGCAGCTCCTCCAGGCTGTCGCAGCGCTGGGCGTTGCCGAGCGCCAGCTTGTCCTCGAGGTCGTAGAAGATCACCCGCATGCCCAGCGCCTCGGCGAGCACCGACAGCTGGCTGCCGATGTTGCCGTAGCCGATGATGCCGAGCGTCCGCCCGCGGATCTCGTGGCTGCCGGCGGCCGACTTGTCCCAGGTGCCGGCGTGCAGGGAGCGGTCCCGGTCGACCAGCCGCCGGGCCAGGATGATGATCTCGGCGATCGCCATCTCCACCACGCTGCGGGTGTTCGAGAACGGCGCGTTGAACACCGCCACGCCCGCGGCCGCGGCCGCGGTCAGGTCGATCTGGTTCGTGCCGATGCAGAAGGCGCCCACCGCCTGCAGGTCGGGGCGGCTGCGCAGCACCTCCGCGGTCACCTGGGTCTTCGACCGGATGCCGAGCAGGTCCACCCCGTCGAGCGCGGCGACGAGGTCCGCCTCGTCCAGCGCCCCGCGGAGGGACTGGACCTCGTAGCCGGCGGCACCGAGGATCTCGGTCGCGACCGGGTCGATGTTCTCCAGCAGCAGAGCTCTGGGCACGTCCAGGACCTCCTCGACCGTGGGACCGCCGGCCGGTGCACCGGCGCGTCGCCGGGCGTGCGCGACGCCGACCAGTATCCCGGCGGCGCCGGAGCGCCCTGCGACGGGTCCTGCTGCGCCCGGCGCCCGGCGCTGGTCTACTTCCCGGGCGGCCGCACCGGGCGGTCGCGGAGGGAGGCGGTGCGACGTGTGGGCCCACCGGCTGAGCGGACCGTTCGCCTTCGAGCGGGTGGAGGTGGCCGCCCCGCGCGCGGAGGACCTGGCCGCCGGTCAGGTGCTGCTCGCCACGCGGGCGGGTGGCATCTGCGGCAGCGACCTGCCCTTCTTCAAGGGCGCCCCCTTCCTGCACGCCCCGAACCCCGCGGACCGGGCGGCCACGCCGGCGCCCGGCTTCCCCCTGCACGAGGTGGTCGGCGAGGTGGTCGCCAGCCGGCACCCGGACCACTCCCCCGGCGACCTGGTCGTCGGCTGGGCGGCCGCCTTCGACGGGATCGCCGAGCTGGTGGTCACCGACGGCGAGGGGCTGGCCGGCTACGACACCGCGCTGCCGCCCACGACCGCCGTCATGCTGCAGCCGCTGGCGTGCGTCCTCTACGCCGCCGAGCAGCTGGGCGACGTGCGCGGGCGGTCGGTGAGCGTCGTCGGGCAGGGGCCCATCGGGCTGCTGTTCAGCCACGTGCTCAAGCAGCGCGGCGCCCGCCGCGTCATCGGGGTCGACCGGGTGGACCGCAGCGCCGCGGCCGGCGTCTTCGGGGTGGACGAGACCGTCACCGCGAGCTCGAGCCGCTGGGCCGCGACGCTCCCGGACACCGACCGGCCGTCCGTCGTCGTCGAGGCGGTCGGCCACCAGGTGACGACGCTGCAGGACTGCCTGACCGCCGTGGCGCCCGGGGGCGACGTCCTCTACTTCGGGATCCCCGACGACCCGGTCTACCCGCTGGACATGATCACGTTCCTGCGGAAGAACCTCACGCTGCGCGCCGGGGTCACGCTGGAGCGGGCGCGCGTGCTGCGGGACGCGGGCGCCTACCTCGCCGAGCACCCCGGCCTGCGCGACGTCTACGTCAGCGACGTCCACCCCGTCGACGACGTCACCGCCGCCTTCTCCGCCGCGATCCAGCCGCGGGCGGGCCAGTACAAGGTCGTGCTCGAGACGGCCTGACCGGGGGCGCCGGTCAGCCGTCCCTGTGCGACTCGCCCGGGTCCCGGTGCGAGCGCCCGGCGAGCCACCTCTGCCACTCCGCCCGCTCGCCGGCTCCCGGCGCGGCGGAGAGCGCGATCACCGCGACCACCGCCAGGACCGCCACCGCGAGGACGACGGCCGCCACGACCTCCCACTGGAACAGCGGGGGGACGGTCAGGTTGCCGGGGACCGGCGCGGGGCTGGGCGGTGCCATGCGGCACGGTGTGCCCCGCGCCGCAGGCCCGGGAACCCCCGCCGCCGGCGGCTCACCCGAGCGGGCGACGTCACGCAGCGCGACGGGTCCCGGGGCCCCCGACCGGTCCGGGTGCGCACCCCACCCGGGCGGGTGAGCGGCCCCCACCTCGGCGGGCGGACCCCCGTCCGCCCGCCCTAGCGTCGGCCCGATGCGAGCCGGACACGCACGGGAGGAGGCCGCCGGATGAGCACCGCGACCCGGCTCGATGGCCCTGCCGAGGCCACCGACGGCGCCCCGCGCCCGCACCCGAACGTCTCCGGCGACCTGCCGACGCTGTTCCGGGCGGCGCCGATGTTCCGCCGGGCACTGGCCGGCTACGACCGCTTCCAGGTCGACACCTACGTCCAGTGGGCGGAGGACGAGCTGGCGACGGCGGAGCGGGAGCGGGAGCACCTGCTGGACCGCTGCCTGCAGACCCGGACCGCCCTGGACGAGGCGCACCGGCTGCTCGACCACTCCGCGGGCGGCGGTGAGCTGCTGCGGCTCTCCGGGCGGATCGGCTCGATGCTCGCCGCCGCGGCCGACGAGGCGCAGGGCATGACCGCCGAGGCCGAGCAGCTCCGCGCGGAGGCCCGGGCCGAGGCCGAGGAGCTGCGCGCCCGCGCCGCCGACGAGCTGGCCCGCGCCCGCGCCGGCGCCCGCGAGACCGCGGCCGCCGCCACCGCCCGGGCCGGGATGCTGCTCACCGTCGTGGGACGCACCCTCGACGCCGCCGAGCAGATCCGCGCCGACGCGGTCGCCGAGGCCGAGCGCCGCGGAGCCGAGGCGCACGAGGTGGAGCAGCGCGCGGCCGAGCGGGCGGCCCGGTTCGCGGAGGAGGCCGCCGCCGAGGTGGCCCGCGGCCGGCTGCAGGGCCACGCGGAGGTCCTCCGCGTGCTGGAGGCCGGCCGGGAGCAGCGGCGCCGGGCGGACGCCGAAGCGGCAGCCCACCGCGAGCGCCTGGACCGGGAGGCCGCCGACCGGCGGGCGGCCCTGCTCGCGGAGGTCGCCGCCCTCGAGCACCGCCGGGCCGAGCTCGCCGCGGAGGTCGAGCGCGCGGCCCGCACCGTGCCGCCCCGGGCCGACGACCCGGCGGCCGGGACGAGCGGCCGGTTCCGCGACCGCGTCCGCCGCCTCCGGTCCCCGCGGGCGGGCACCGCCTAGCCTCGAGGCGTGGCCTTCACCGTCCCGGACGCGCACCTGCTGGCGCTGGCCGCGCACGAGGGCCAGGTGGACCGGGACGGCCACGACCACTACCTCGCCGTGCTGCGGCCGCTGGCCGAGATGCTGCGCCCGCACGGTCCCGAGGCCGAGATGGCCGGGGTGCTGCGCGACGTGCTGGCCCTCACCCGGGACCACCCCGATCCCGCGCGGCGCTACGACGTCGGCCGGCTGCGTTCCCTGGACGTGCCCGAGGTGGTCGTCGCCGCGGTCGACGCGGTGACCCCGCGGCCCGGCGAGCCCTACATGGGCGGCTCGGTCCGCCGGGCCGCCGCCGACCCCCTGGGCCGGCTGGTCATGCTCGTCGGCAACGCGCTCGACCTCGCCGCCAGCGAGGCGCTGGCCGGCACCGACCCCGACAAGGCGCGCACCCTCCGCGAGGGGCGGTACCGGCCGGCCCGCCGGATCCTGCTCGCCGCCGAGGCCGCCGACCGCCTGCACGGCCGGCGCATCCTCGTCTGAGCCCGGCCCACCGCCCGTCAGCCGGGAGGTCCGGACCCGTCCGGCCGGAAGGTGGCCAGGGCGGTGGCGAGCATGGCGTAGTACCCGACCAGCCAGACCAGCGCCGCCAGCGCCTCGACGCCCAGGACCGACGCGGCCTCGGCGTAGCCGTCGTCGTCCAGCTCGCCGCCGTCGAGCAGCCGCCACGTCGTCGCGACGACGACCTCCTCGGCCGGGTCCAGGCCCTCGGGCACCCGGCCGTCCAGCAGGGCCTGCAGCTGGGCGGTGGCGATGCCGGCGGCGCGGGCGGCCTGCTCGTGCGCCAGCCACTCGAAGTGCGACCGGCGCCGTGCCGCGACGGCGAGGATCGCCAGCTCCCGCGCCCGCGGGCCCAGCAGCTGCTCCCCCCGCAGCGCCGCGCCCACCGCCTGCACCGCCGAGCCGATCCCGGGCGCCAGCAGCATGGCGGCGAACGGCCCCAGCAGCCGGCCGGCGTCGTCGGTGATCGGGACGACCGACGCCTGGGCCTGCCGGGGGCCCTGCGTGATCTCGGCGTGCAGCCGGGCGCGCTCGCCGTCGAGCGCCGCGGGGTGCAGCAACGGGATGCGGGCCGGCCCGCGGGGCACCGGCCGGCCGGTCAGGTCCTCGGACACGGCACACCCTCCTGTCGCGGCACGGGATCCTGAGCCTAGGGGCCGCGGCTACGCGGCGGGACGCAGCAGGGCCGCGACCTCCGGCCGGGCCGCGTGCGCGCCGGCGGCGAGGAACGACCGCGAGACCACGTCGTCGAGCCGCGCGCGCGACATCATGTCGTTCCCCATCACCTCCTGCTCCTCCGGGCCGGGCGTGAAGACGACGGTGCGCACCCCCTCGGCCTCCAGCGCCCGCACCTCCCGGCGCAGCAGCCGGTCGGCGTACCGGCGCGCCGCGGGGAACACGCCGGGGCGCCAGCCGGTGGGCCCGCTCATCGGGGCGACGACGACCACGACGTCGAGCCCCTGCCCGCGCAGGACAGCGGCGTTGGTCGGCGAGTGGGCGCCGCCGTCGACGTAGGCGTGCCGGCCGATGGGCACGGGCGCGAAGTACCCCGGCACCGCGCACGAGGCGCCGATCGCCCGGTGCAGCGGCGCCGGCGGCGCGCCCGGCCGGCCGAACACGACCCGGCGGCCGTCCCGGCGGCGGACGGCGGTGATCCACAGGTCGCGCGCGGGCCAGCCCGGGCCCTCCAGCTCGCGCAGCGCCGACAGCTGCTCGAGGACGTCGTGCCGGCCGGGCGCCATGAGCGCCATGCCGGCGGCCAGCGGCCGGAACAGCAGCGGGCGGGTGAGAGCACGCCGCACCATCTGCGGACCGGGCGGCCGCAGCGGGCGGCGCAGCAGCTCCCACGGCCGGAAGGGGGCCAGCTCCGGCAGGGGTGTCTCGGTGATCTGCCGCAGCACCTCACCGTCGTCCGACAGCGGCGCCCTGACCGTCCAGGCCGCGAGGTCCTCGGGTGAGACACCCAGCCGCAGCAGCGCGCCGGTGATCGAGCCGGCCGAGGTGCCGACGACCACGTCTGCGGACCGGGCGTCGAAGCCGACGTCGTGCTGCAGGACGGCCAGCACGCCGGAGTGGTAGGCCTGCCCGACCACCCCTCCGCCGCCCAGCACCAGGCCGACCCGGGTCACGGTCCCGAGCCTGCCACGGCTCCACCGGGCGAGCAGGTCGTGACCGGGCGCGGAGGGGGCGGCGCCGGAGCCGGCCGCGGCGGGCGCACCGCCGCGCCGCCACCGGGGATCAGTGCAGGGCGGCGTCGGGCGGGCCGGTGACCCACCGCCGGAAGCGGACGACGAGACCCGCCCGGGTGGGGGCGCAGCAGTACGGCCCGGCGGCGACCGGCACGCCCTCCGGGAAGGGGCAGAGGCGCACCAGCCGGAACGGCTCGTCGTCGACCCGGGCCCGGACCGTCACCGCGTCCCCGGCCCGGCTGGCCCGCACGGTCACCCAGCGCCCCGCCCAGCCGGGCACCGGGGCCACCGACCAGTCCGAGCGCCCCAGCGTGACGACGGCGCCGACCTGGGGCGACCCGTCGGAGACCTCGACGCCGGCCTTGATCCAGGTCTCCGCACCGGCCCGGAGCACCAGCCCGGCCTGGTCGAACTCGCCGTCCCAGCCCAGGTCGAAGGTCACCTCGACCGCGCCCGGCGACGGCAGCGGCGCCAGCAGCGCGTGCGCGTCGTCGTGGACGAAACCGTAGGAGGTGTGCCGCCACGCGTCGCTGCCCTCCACGGCGGTGACCAGCAGGTCGGGGCCGTCCTCCTGCACGGCGGCCGGCGGAGCCGTCCAGGTGCCGGCGCTCCACGGCTGCCGGCGCAGCCCGTCGTCCGCCATGACCCGGGACGGTGGCCGCGCCGCCTACTCGAAGTACCGCCGCGGGGTGTCGACGAGCATCTGCCGGAGCTGCTCCTCGGTCATCCCGCGCTCGCGCAGCATCGGCAGCACGTCCTTGCTGATGTGGGTGTAGTTCCAGTTCGGCTGGACCTGCCGGAAGGCGGCCCGGGCCGCCGGGTCGGGGAAGTAGTCGATGAAGCAGCTGGCGTCGTGGGCGAGCACCATCCGGTCTGCGTAGCCGCGCTCGGCCAGGGCCACGATCGTGTCGACCCGCGAGGACGTGGGGTTGTAGATGTCCAGGCCGAAGCGGTCCATGCCGAGCAGGCAGCCGGCCTCGGCGAGCTCGCTGAGGTAGTCCAGGTCGTTGCTGTCGCCGGCGTGGCCGATGACGACCTTGGTGAGGTCGACGCCCTCCTCGCCGAACACCTGCACGGCGAGCCGTCCGGCCTCGTTGAGCGAGGACGTGTGCACGGTGATCGGCGCGCCGGTCTCCCGGTGCGTGGCGGCGACGGCGCGCACCGTGCGCTCGACGCCGGGCGTGAGCCCCTTGGCCTCGATCACGCACTTGAGGAACGCCGCCTTCACGCCCGTGTCGGCGATGCCGTCGCGGATGTCACGGGTGAAGTCGTCGACCATCGGGTCGGTTGGCAGATCCAACGCCAGGCCGGGGCCGCGGTGCTCGTACTGGTGCGGGATCTCGTCGTAGGTGTAGAGGCCGGTGGCCACGATGATGTTGATGTCGGTCTGCTCGGCGACCCGCTGCACCCGCGGGATGTAGCGCCCCAGACCCCAGACCGTGGGGTCGACGATCGTGTCGATGCCGAGCGCCTTGAGCTCGTCGAGCTGGCTCACCGCGTCGGCGACCCGCTCGTCCTCGTCCCACCAGTCGCCGGTGCCGTAGTTCTGCACGTGCTCGGTGGAGAGGACGAAGACGTGCTCGTGCATGAGGGTGGCGCCGAGGTCGGCGGTGTCGATCGGGCCACGGACGGTCTCGACGGTGGGCACTGCGGGGCCTCCAAGGGTGGGATTCTTCCGGTCGGTCGGCCACCCTTCGGGGTCCCGCGCCGAGCGTGCGTGGCGTGGGGGGAAGGGTGGTCTTCTCTCAGCGGAATGCCTGCCAGTCGGTCTGCTCGCGCAGCGGCGGCTTGAGCACCTTGCCGCCGGGGTTCCGCGGCAGGGGGTCGCTGCGCACCGCGACGAACTGCGGCACCTTGAAGTCCGCGAGCCGGTCGCGCGCGAAGGCGAGCAGGTCCGCCGGGTCCAGGTCGCGGCCGGGCAGCGGGACGACGACGGCGCCGACCTTCTCACCCATCATCGGGTCGGGTACGCCGACGACCGCCACCTCCCCGACGGCGGGGTGGGCGGCCAGGGCGTTCTCCACCTCGACGCAGTACACGTTCTCGCCGCCGCGGTTGATCATGTCCTTCTTGCGGTCGACGACGTGGACGAGGCCCTCGTCGTCGATGCGCGCCAGGTCGCCGCTGTGCAGCCAGCCGTCGACGAAGGTCTCCGCCGTCTGCTCGGGCTTGCGCCAGTACCCGGCCACCACGTTCGGGCCCCGGATGAGCAGCTCCCCCACGCCGGTGGCCGGGTCCGGCTCCGCCACCTGCAGGTCGACGACGGGCGCGGCGAACCCGACGGAGTCGGCGTGCTCGGCGGCGTACTCGTCGGGCAGGTAGGTCGAGACCGAGGAGGTCTCGGTGAGCCCGAAGCCGTTGCCCACCCGGGCGGTCGGGAAGGCCGCCTTGATCCGGTGCACCAGGTCGGGGGCGATGGGCGCGCCGCCGTAGCTGACCGCGCGCACCGAGGAGGTGTCGATGTCGGCGAAGCCCGGCTGCTGCAGCGCGAGCCAGTAGATGGCCGGCACCGTCGTCAGCAACGAGATGCGCTCCTCCTCGATCGCCCGCAGGAAGGCGCCGACCTCGAACGCCGGCATGACCACCGCCCGCCCGGCGACCGCGGTGACCACCAGCAGCTGGGAGTTGCACCCGGTGACGTGGAACAGCGGCACCGAGATCAGCGTCGACAGCCGCTCGTCGCGCGGCAGGGCCAGGCAGCGCAGGCAGGTCTCGACGTTGGACAGGAAGTTCTCGTGGGTGGTCATCGCACCCTTGGGGAAGCCGGTCGTGCCGCTGGTGTAGAAGATGCCGGCCAGGTCGGTGTGCCCCTGGTCGGTCACCGCCAGCGGCTCGCCGTCCGGCAGGGGTGCGCCGGGCTCGACGACGACGGCGGCGCCCGAGTCCTCGACGACGTAGCGCACCTCGGGCTCGGCGAACCGGGTGTTCACCGGGACGACGACGGCGCCGGCGAGCAGCGTCCCCCAGAAGACCAGCACCCAGTCGGTGCCGTTGCCCAGCCGGTTGGCGACCCGGTCCCCCGGCTGGACGCCGGCCGCCCGCAGCCCGCCGGCCACCCGCGCCGCCCGGTCCCACAGCTGCCGGTAGGTGAGCCGCTCCCCGCCGAGCTCGGCCAGCGCCTCGGCGTCCGGGTGCGCGTCGACGGCGGACCGGAGCAGGTGCACCAGGTTCTGCGGCAGCCCGGTGTAGCGCCGGATGCCGTCCGGCCCCACCTCCGTGCCGCTCCGGTCGAAGGGGCTGGGCATCCACGACCTCCCGCTACCGGCCGCTGACCTCGTCGTCCGCGGCGTCCCGGCAGTCTGTCGGTGGGCGGCCGCCGTGTCCACCAGCGGCTCCGCGCCGGTGCCGGGTCAACCCAGCAGCGGGCGCAGGTTCTCCGTCCAGACGTCCCAGCCGAGCCGGCCGATGAGCGCCGTGACGACGACGAGGAAGACGACGCGGATGAAGCCGCTCCCCCGTGTCGTCGCCGTCCGGGAGCCCAGGTAACCGCCGAGCATGTTGGCCCCACCCATGAGGAGGCCCAGCCCCCAGAACACCGCGCCGATCGGGGCGAAGAACAGCAGCGCCCCCAGGTTCGTCGCGACGTTGACGATCTTGGCCTTCGCGCTGGCGTTCAGGAAGTCGTAGCCGAGCAGCGACACCATCGCGAACACCAGGAAGGAGCCGGTGCCGGGACCGAGGATGCCGTCGTAGAAGCCGATGCCCGCCCCGAGCGCGCCGGCGACGCCGTGGTGCCGCCGCCCGGTGTGCCGCAGCGCCGTGACCTCGCCCAGCGACGGCCGCAGCAGGGTGAACGCCGCGATGGCGACGAGCGCGACGACGATGACCGGTTTGAACACCGCCGCCGGCAGCGCCGCCGCGACCGAGGCCCCGGCGAAGCTGCCCGCCAGCGCCACCACGGCCATCGGGAGGGCGGTGCGCAGGTCGGGGCGGACCCGCCGCTGGAAGGTGATCGCGCTGGTCGTGGTGCCGAAGATCGACGACAGCTTGTTGGTGGCCAGCGCCTCCACCGGGCTGACCCCCGGCACGAGCAGCAGCGCGGGCAGCTGCACCAGCCCGCCACCGCCGACGACGGCGTCGATCCACCCGGCGGTCAGCGCGGCCACCAGCAGGAGCAGCAGGACGCTGCCGGAGATGCCCTCGGGCAGCAGGTCGACCGGGAAGACGTCCCCCACCCTCGCC
>NZ_SSXB01000095.1:0-13228 GCF_021698995.1 Blastococcus sp. KM273129
CCCCCCCCCGTCGCTGCGCGGCCACAGGTCACCGGCGCGCACCAGCGGGGCGTCGAGCGCCTCGGCGAGCACCCGGTGCTCGAACCAGGCGCCGTCGCCCTCGCCCTGGGTGAGCACGGCGGTGCGCGGCCCCGTCACGCCCGGGGGTGCGGCGTCGGCCAGCGCGGCGGCGAGCAGCGGGACGGCGTCGGCGGGGTCGCGGAGCCGGTCGCCGGCGCCGGAGAGGAGCTCCGGCAGGACCGCGCGGGTGCACTCCCGGTCGGCCAGCGCGTAGCCGATGCCCGACGGCGCGCGCAGGTGGTCGCGGACCACCGCCCAGCGGCCGTCCACCGTCCGGACGAGGTCGGCCGCGGCGACGGTCGCGCGCGGCTGCCCGGGCCAGGCGCGGGCGACCGCCTCGGGGTCCCGGCCCGGGCCGTTCGCCACCGCCCACTCCGGCACGGCACCGGCCCGCACGATCTCCGCGGCCCGGTCGGGGTCGCCCCGCCGCCGGCCGGCCGGGCGGTAGGCGTCGGCGAAGAAGGCGTTCAGCGCCCGGTGCCGCTGGGCCACGCCGGCCGACAGCGCCCGCCAGGTCGCGGCGTCGAGCACCCGCGGCACCGGGTCCTGCACCACCGGCCGCAGCTGCTGCCGCCCGTCGGCCCAGGTACCGACGACGACGCCGCGCTCCTGCCGCCGCCGCGCCAGCTCCTCCTCCGCGGCCGCCAGCCCGGCGGCGCCCAGCCGCTCCAGGGCGGCGACCGGCCCGGCCCACCCGTCGCGCAGCCGGCCGTCGGCACCGACGGCCTCGTCGCCGCGGTCGGTGGGGTAGCCGGCGAAGAGTTCCCCGCTCACAGCCACCGATCGAACCAGGCGGCGAGCCGCTCGCCCAGCTCCACCAGGTGCTCGCGTCCCACGATCGCGTGGCCCTCCCCGCGGAAGAGCAGCAGGTCGGCGCGGGCGCCGCGTGCCTGCAGCGCCTGGTGGGCCTGCACCGACTCCGCGACCGGCACGTTGGTGTCGCGGTCCCCGTGGGCCAGCAGCACCGGCGCGGTGATCCGGTCCAGGGCGGTCATCGGCGAGAGGCCGGCCAGCAGGTCCCGGTCGGCGACCGGGTCGCCGTACTCGGTCACCGAGGCCGCCGCCATCCACGGCTCGGTGCCGGCGAAGAAGGTCCGCAGGTCGCTCATGCCGGCCAGCGAGGTGCCCGCGGCGAACAGCTCGGGCCAGCGGGTGAGCGCGACGAGGGTCAGGTAGCCGCCGTAGGACCACCCGTGCGCGCCGACCCGGCCGGGGGCGGCGATGCCCGCGGTCACCAGCTCGTCCACCGTCGTCCGGACGTCGGCGAAGGAGTGCTCCCGCGCCGGTCCGTCGTCGGCGGTGAGGAAGGCGCGGCCGAACCCCCCGGAGCCCCGCACGTTCGGGGCGAAGACGGTCAACCCCGCGGCGACCATGCTCTGCGTGATCGGCGACCAGTTCGGCCGCGCCTGCCCCTCCGGCCCGCCGTGGAAGCTGACCACCGTGCGGTTCGGGCCGCGGCTGCCCTCGGGCACGTACAGCCAGCCGGAGAGCCGGAGGCCGTCCGGGGTGAGGTACTCGTGACGCACCGGCTCGACGAGTCCGGGCACCTCCGGCCGCGGGGACGAGCAGGGCAGCGGCTCGGCGGCGGCGCCGTCCAGCGGCACCCGCCAGAGCCCGCGGGGCGTGCGGGGGCCGGAGAGCTCGGCGACGAGCGCCCCGCCGCCGGGCGCCGGCGCCCAGCCGGAGAGGACCGGCTCGGGCAGCGCGATGCGCCGCACGACGGCGCCGTCGGAACGTGCGTGCAGCCACAGCTCGCTGACCCCGTCGGCGTTCCAGACCGCCAGCACCGTGCCGTCGGCGCGCACCACGTACCCGTCGAGGTCGGCGTCGGGGCGCCGCAGCACGACGCGGCCGCGGCCGGGCACCCCCTCCCCGTCGAGGGGGACGGCGACCAGGCCGGCGCGGTCGGTCCCCGGGGGGCCCGGCAGCGCGGCGCGCACGTGCACGGTGGCCCCGCCGTCGGCGAACCGGCCGTCCTCGGAGGCGATCCCGCCGGGGGCGTCCAGCGGGACCACCCGTCGCTGGATGCCGGTGGCGACGTCGATGACGACGATGTGCCGGTAGGCGCGCGGGCCGCGCCGGGCCAGGACGGTGCGCCGGTCGGCGGAGACCGCGGTGACGGCGAGGAAGCCACCGGAGGCCAGCGTCCGCTGCTCCCCGGTGACCACGTCGACCAGCACCACGTCGGCGTCCGGCCCGGAGCCCGGGGCGATCGAGCACGCGTAGTGCCGCGGCCCCACCCAGCACCCGGCGAGCACGGCCGCCCGCGGATCGGCCCCGGCCACCAGCGCCCGCCCCGAGCCGTCGGGGCGCACCACGTGCAGCTCCGCGCAGATGGATCCGCCCGGGCTCACCAGGTAGGCCAGCCGCTCGCCGTCGGGCGACCAGGAGACCGAGATGACCTCCTGGTCGGCGCCGGACACCTGGACCGGCGGGGTGGCCCCGTCCAGGGCCGCGACCTCCAGCCGGGGCAGGCCGGAGCGGTCCGTGACGTAGGCGACGCGGTGCCCGTCGGGGGCCGGGGCGGGGCACCAGGCGGCGGTGGCACCGGCGATCCCGGTGACGGCGCGGCGCACCGCGGCCGGCAGCGCCTCCGGCGGGGCGAGCACGGGCAGCGCGGGGCACGCGGCGGGCGCGGTCGTCCACTGCTGGGTCGCGGGGCTGGCCATCGCTCCTCCTCGGCTCGGCGCGGCGCCGGCGAGCCCCCCGCTGTGGCGGCGGCTCGTCCCGGGCAGGTCCCAGCGCTCTCATCGGCGTGGGCCGGGGCCCGCCGAACCCCCTCCCCGGGGAGTCGCGCGGTCCGCGCCACGCCGGGGCGCCTGCGTGCCGCGGGCGGCCGCTCCGGATAACCTCCGGGACCGGGGTCCCGTCCGGGCCCGCCGCGCCGGCTGCAGGAGGTCGCCCATGCGCACGCTGCGCCTCGTGGCACTCTCCGACGACGGGAAGAGCCTCGTCCTCGTGGCCGACAGCCCCGACCACCCCGAGGGCGAGCGGTTCGAGCTCCCGATCGACGAGCGCGTGCGCGCGGCCGCCCGGGGCGACGCCCGCCGCCTGACCCAGATCGACGTCGACCTCGGCACCGAGCTGCCGCCGCGGGTGATCCAGTCCCGCATCCGCGCCGGCGAGACGCCCGAGCAGGTCGCCGCCGCCACCGGCGCCCGGGTCGAGCGCATCATGCGCTTCGCGCACCCCGTGCTCCAGGAGCGCGAGCGGGTGGCCACGCAGGCGCGCGAGGCGCGCGTCCGGCTCACCGAGGGGGCGCCCGGTGCGGCGCTCCAGCAGTTCATGGTCGAGCGGCTGCGGCTCATCGACACCGACATCGACGCCGTCCGGTGGGACGCCTACCGCGACGAGGACGGCACCTGGGTGGTCACCGGCGAGTGGCGCGCGGGGGCGAAGTCGGGCACCGCCCGGTGGAACTTCGACCTCCCCTCCCGCACCGTCGCCCCGCACGACGCCGCGACGACCGACTTCGCCGAGGGCACCCGCCTGGTGCGCGTCGTCCCCGAGGTGCCGGCCGGCCAGCCCGCACCGGCGCCGCGCAGCCGCCCCGTGCAGGTGGTGCGCAGCCCGGAGCCGCCGCCCACCCCGGACGAGGACGCGCACGTGCGCGACGTGCACGCCCCCGACGGCACCCCGGCCGACGAGGAGTCGATGGCCGCACTGCTGGACGAGGTCGCCGAGCACGACACCGTGGTGCTCGGCCGGGGCGGCGGGGGCACCGACGACGACGAGGACCCGCGCGCCCGCATCCCCGCGTGGGAGGACATCGTCTTCGGGGTCCGCCGCAACCGCTGAGCCCCTCCGCGTGGAACACCGGGCCCGGCTGGGTAGTTGACCCGGCATGAGTGCTTCGGTGTCGATGCCGCTCGGCGGCGTGCAGGTCGGGTCCTACGACAGCTACGAGCAGGCCCAGGCCGCCGTCGACTACCTCTCCGACGAGAAGTTCGCGGTCGAGAACGTGACCATCATCGGTACCGACCTGCGCATGGTCGAGACGGTGACCGGTCGCATGACGATGGGGCGCGCGATCGCGGCCGGCGCGGCGGCGGGTGCCTGGTGGGGTCTGTTCGTCGGGCTCCTGCTCGGCATCTTCGCCCCCGACGGCAGCGGCTGGATCGGCTCGGTGCTGACCGGCCTGCTGATCGGTCTGGCCTTCGGCGCCGCCTTCGGCGGCATGGGCTACGCCGCCACCCGGGGCAAGCGGGACTTCACCAGCACCAGCAAGATCACCGCCAGCCGGTACGACGTGATGTGCCACCCGGCGCACGCCGAGGAGGCCCGCGCGATGCTGGCCCGCTTCTCGCTGCGCGGCTAGGTCCCGGCCGCTAGCGCAGCGTCGCGAACGCGACGGCCGCCGCGGCGGCCACGCCGAGGGAGTCCACCCCGCTGCGCATCGGGATGCGCGCCCGCACCCGAGCGGCGGCCTGCGCCTCCGGGGTGAGCCCGGGCCCTTCGGCGCCCAGCAGCACGGCGGTGCGCGGGTGCGCCCGCGGGTCGATCTCGCCGAGGTCGACGGCGCCGGCGGCGGGGGTGAGCGCGACGGTGAGGTACCCCGCGTCGTGCAGCCGCCCGAGCCCGGCCGGCCAGTCGGGCAGCACGGCGAACGGCAGGGCCAGCACGTGCCCCATCGAGACCCGCACCGAGCGCCGGTACAGCGGGTCGGCGCAGCGCGGGTCCAGCAGCAGGCCGTCGACCCCCAGGGCCACCGCCGAGCGGGCGATCGAGCCGAGGTTCTCGGCGTCGTTGAGCGCCTCCAGGACGGCCAGCCGCCGGGGCGCGGCCGCGTCGGGCCCGGCGAGCAGCGGGTCCAGCTCGGCGGGCGGACGCCGGTCGGCCGAGGCGACGACGCCCCGGGTCAGCCGGAAGCCGATGATCTCGGACAGCACCCACTTGTCCGCCTCGTAGGCCGGGACGTCGTCGGGCAGCCCCAGCGCGGCCACCCGCCCGGGCACCCCGAGCACCGCCCGCACCCGGTACGGGGAGGACAGCAGCCGCTGCACGGCCGGCACACCCTCCACGATCACCGTCCCCGTGCCCCGCGGGGTGCCGGCGGGGCGGTCCCCCGCCTTCAGGTCGCGGAAGTCGGCCACCCGCTCGTCGGCCGGGTCGGTGATGGTCTCGGGCACCCGGTGATTCTGCCGGGCGGGCGACGGCGGGGCGCGACCCCCAGGATCGAGCCGTGGCTCCCGACAGCTCCCCCGTGACCGTGATCGGCGCCGGCATCGCCGGCCTGGCCTGCGCCCGCGTCCTGCGGGACGCCGGCCGCGACGTCCAGGTGCTCGACCGGGGCCGGGCCCCGGGTGGGCGGCTGTCCTCGCGCACGGTGCGCGGCCGCCCGGTCGACCTCGGCGCTTCCTACCTCACCGCCGGCGAGGGCTCCCCGTTCGCCGCCGTGGTGGCCGACTGGGTGGCGCGCGGGCTGGCCCGCCCCTGGACCGACACCTTCGCGGTCGCCGGACCGGGCGGGCTGCGGGACCGGAAGTCCGGGCCGATGCGGTACGGGACGCCGGGCGGGTCGCGCAGCCTGGCCACCGACCTCGCCAGCGGCCTGCCCGTCCGGTCCGGGACGACCGTGCGGGAGGTGACCGCCGGCCCGGCCGTCGACGGGCGGGCCGTGCCGGCCGCCGTCCTCGCGATGCCGGGGCCCCAGGCCGCCCGGCTGCTGGACCCGGCCGGCCCGGCGGGGCGGCTGGCCGCCGCGGAGACCTGGCAGCCGGCCCTGGCCGTGGTGCTCGGCTGGACCGGGCGCCGGTGGCCGGCCGACCTGCACGGGGCCTTCGTGCACGACGACCCGGCGGTGGAGTGGATCGCCGACGACGGCGACCGGCGCGGGGACGGCGCCCCGGTGCTGGTCGCGCACACCACCGCCGCGCTGGCCGCCGCGCACCTCGAGGACCCCGCCGGCGCCGTGCCGGCCGTGGTCTCGGCGGTGCGGTCCGCCCTGGGCATCGACGCGGAGCCCGGGTGGACCGACGTCCACCGCTGGACGTTCGCCCGGCCGGCCGCCCCGCGGGAGGAGCCGTTCGGCCTGGCCGACGGGATCGGGCTCTGCGGCGACGGCTGGCACGCCCCGGCGAAGGTGGAGGGCGCCTGGTCCTCGGGCACGGCACTGGGCCGGGCGCTCACCCGTTGACGGGACGCCGAGAACTCACCTACCGTTGAATTCATCATCCGTTGAATCGAGGGAGGCCGGGCATGGACGCCGCCGTCACCGTCACCGATCTCGTCGTCGACCGCGGGCACCGCCAGGTGCTCGACGGCCTGTCCACCACCGTGCCGCCGGGGCAGGTCACCGGCCTGCTCGGCCCGAGCGGCAGCGGGAAGACCACGCTGATGCGGGCCGTCGTCGGCGTGCAGGTGGTCCGCTCGGGCACGGTCACCGTGCTCGGGGAGCCGGCCGGCTCCCCCGCCCTGCGCAGCCGCGTCGGCTACGTCACCCAGGCGCCCAGCGTCTACGCCGACCTGACCGTGCGCGAGAACGCCCGCTACTTCGCCGCCCTGCACGGCCGGGGCGCGAAGGAGGCCGACGCCGCCGTCGCCGCCGTCGGCCTCGCCGACGCGTCCGGGCAGCTGGTCGAGGACCTCTCCGGCGGGCAGCGCGGCCGAGCCTCGCTGGCCTGCGCACTGGTCGGCGAGCCGGACGTGCTGGTGCTCGACGAGCCCACCGTCGGGCTGGACCCGGTGCTCCGGGTGGAGCTGTGGGAGAGGTTCCACGCCCTGGCCGCCGCCGGTGCGACGCTGCTGGTCTCCAGCCACGTCATGGACGAGGCGGCCCGCTGCGACCGGCTCCTCCTGCTGCGCGACGGCGCGCTGCTGGCCGACGCCACCCCGGCGGAGGTACGCGCGGAGGCGGGCACCGACGACCTGGAGGACGCCTTCCTCCGGCTCATCCGCGCCCGCGAGGAGGTGGCGGCGTGACCACCGCGGCACCCACCCGCACCCCCGACCGGGCCACGGGCCGGCTCAGCCCCCGGCTCACCGCCGCCACGACCGCCCGGGTGCTGCGCCAGCTGCGGCACGACCACCGGACGATCGCCATGATGCTGGTGCTGCCCAGCCTGCTGCTGGGCCTGCTCGCGCTGCTGTGGGCCGACGTGCCCGCGCCGCCCGGGCAGCCGAGCACCTTCGACCGGGTCGGGCTGACGATGCTCGGCATCTTCCCGTTCGTGGTGATGTTCCTGGTCACCAGCATCGCGATGCTCCGCGAGCGCACCTCCGGCACGCTCGAGCGGCTCCTCACCACGCCGCAGTCGCGGCTGGACCTGCTGCTGGGCTACGGGACGGCGTTCGGGCTGGCCGCCGCCGTGCAGGCGGTGATCACGGTGACCGTGGCCGTCACGCTCTACGACCTCGACATCGCCGGGCCCCTGGAGCTGGTCGTGCTCATCGCCGTCGCCGACGCCGTCCTCGGCGTGGCCCTGGGGCTGCTGGCCAGCGCCTTCGCCCGCAGCGAGTTCCAGGCGGTGCAGTTCATGCCGGTGGTCGTGCTGCCGCAGTTCTTCCTCTGCGGGTTGCTGGTGCCGCGCGAGCAGATGGCCGGCTGGCTGCAGGCGATCAGCGACGTCCTGCCGCTGACCTACGCGGTCGAGGCCCTGCAGGAGGTCGGGCGGTCGCCGTCGGCGACCGGCACGATGTGGGTGGACGTCGGGATCGTCGCCGGCGCCGCCCTGCTCGCCCTCGCCCTGGCGGCGGCGACCCTGCGGAGGAGGACCAGCTGAGCGCAGCAGGACCGGCCCGACGACCGGGACGGCGTCCCGGGAACCCCGACACCCGGGACGCCGTCCTGGCCGCGGCCCGGGAGGCGTTCGCCGAGCGGGGTTTCGACGGCGCCACCATCCGCGGGATCGCCGGCGCGGCCGGCGTCGACCCGGCGCTGGTGCACCACTACTTCGGCAACAAGGACAAGCTCTTCCTCGCCGCCATCGAGGCGCCCTCGAACCCGGCGGAGCTGCTGCCCGAGGTCCTCGCCGGCGGCCACGAGAACCTGGGCGAGAACATCGTGCGGCTGCTGCTGCGCGTCTGGGACGGGCCGATGCGCCCGGCGGCGCTGGCCCTGGTCCGCTCCGCCGTCGCCAACGAGTGGACGGCGAAGCTGCTCCGCGAGTTCCTGGTCTCCCAGATCCTGCGGCGCGTGGTCGGCACGCTGGGGCTGCCCACCGCCGAGCGGGAGGCGCGCGGCTCCCTGGCCGCCTCGCAGCTCATCGGCCTGGTGATGGCCCGCTACGTGCTGCGGGTGGAGCCGCTGGCCTCCGCAGCGCCGGAGTCGATCGTCGCGGCGGTCGGCCCCACCGTGCAGCGGTACCTCACCGGCGAGGTGGAGCTGCCGCAGGCCTGACTACCGCGGCGCGCGCGCCAGCTGCCGGCTCTGCGCGACCAGCCGGCCGGTGGAGTCCCAGATCCGGTACTCCTCGTCCAGCCAGCCGCCGGCGACCTCGTTGGCCCGGGCCTCGGCCAGGCACCACCCCGGCGCCGGCAGCGCCCGGACGAGCACCTGCAGCTGCACCGTGGGTGCCCAGCCCATGAGCCCCATCGACCAGCTCGTCGGCGGCAGCACGTCGGCGAACAGCAGCAGCGCCAGCGGGTCGGGCTCGCGGCCGTCGGCGAGCCGCAGCCAGGCACGCATCACCGGCTCCCCCGAGGGCTTGCCCAGCGCCCACCCGGCGGTGGCGGGGTCCAGGCGGGTCTCCACGCGGTGCCGCAGGCCGACCGCCGGGACGGGGTGGCCACCCATCTGCGCGCCCGGTTCGGCGTCCAGGCACTCCTCCACCGGCGGGACGTCGGGCGCCGGCACCGAGCGCAGCGGGGCCTCCTCGCCGAGCGCCGCCGTCGTCACCTGGACGCTGAGCGTGGGCCCCGCCGGGCCGCTGAGCACGACGCCGGTGTGCGCCAGCGTCCGGCCCGCCGGGCCCGGCGTGACCGCCAGCGAGGCCGGGCCGGGCGGGGTGGCGCGCAGGTAGCTGGCCGAGACCGCCACCGGGTGCGGGTGGGGGCTGTCGGCGAGCGCGGCCCGCGCGGTGACGGCGAGCAGGTAGCCGCCGTTGAGGATGCCGGCGCCGACGTCCCAGCCCGGGTGGAGGTCGGCGACGAAGCCGCCGCCCTCGGACCGCTGCACCGTCGTGGCGGCGTCGAACTCGGAGAGACCCTGGGCATCGTTCTGCGGCACGCCGGACAGGGTGCCAGGGTGGCCGGCATGGACTACACCCACCTCGGCCGCAGCGGCCTGACGGTGTCCCGGCTGTGCCTGGGGACGATGAACTTCGGCTGGAAGACCGAGGAGGGGGACGCGCACGCGATCCTCGACCGGGCGCTGGCCGAGGGGATCAACTTCTTCGACACGGCCAACGTCTACGGCTTCGACGCCGGCAAGGGCCGCACCGAGGAGGTGCTGGGCAGCTGGTTCGCCCAGGGCGGCGGACGGCGCGAGAAGGCGGTGCTCGCGACCAAGGTCTACGGCGGCATGAGCGACTGGCCCAACGACACGTTCCTGTCCGCCCGCAACATCGTGCGTGCCTGCGAGGCCTCGCTGCGCCGGATGGGCACCGACTGGATCGACCTCTACCAGTTCCACCACGTCGACCTCGCGACGCCGTGGGAGGAGATCTGGCAGGCCTGCGAGACGCTGGTCGCCCAGGGCAAGGTGCTCTACGTCGGCTCGTCCAACCACGCCGCCTGGCAGATCACCGCCGCCAACGAGGCGGCCGCCCGGCGGAACTTCCAGGGCCTGGTGAGCGAGCAGTCGCACTACAACCTGCTGACCCGGCACGTGGAGCTGGAGGTGCTCCCCGCCGCGCAGCACTACGGCGTCGGCATCATCCCGTGGAGCCCGCTGGCCGGTGGCCTGCTCGCCGGCGCCCTGGAGAAGGCCGAGGGCGCGCGCCGCGGCGAGGAGCGCACCCGGGAGAGGGTCGAGCGGCACCGGCCGGCGCTGGAGCGGTACGAGGCGCTGTGCCGGGAGCTGGGGCACGCCCCCGCCGACGTCGGGCTGGCCTGGCTGCTGCACCAGCCGGCCGTCACCGCGCCGATCGTGGGGCCGCGCACCGTGGAGCAGCTCGAGGGCGGGCTGCGGGCGCTCGGGATCACCCTGGAGGCGGACGCCCTGGCCCGCCTCGACGAGATCTTCCCCGGCTACCGCGCCGCCCCGATGGAGTACGCCTGGTAGAAGGACCCCGTCGCCCCCCGACGCCTCGCACGCTCGGCGCGGGCCCCTGCGACGGAGCCGCGTCCCGCGGAGCAGCTCACCTCACGAGGGGCCAGGCGGCGATGACCGTGTACGCGGGGGCCGGTCCGAGGCGGCTCTCCCACAGCCGGATCTCCTGCACCGGCCACTCGGGTCCCCGGTAGCCGGCCAGCCGGTCGGGGACGGTGCCGTCGGCGGGCCGGCCGGGGCGCCACCGGCCGAGCGTCAGGTGCGGCCGGAAGGGCCGGTCCTCCACGGGGAGCCCCAGGGTGCGGGCGACGGCGGCCAGCCGGCCGGCCAGCGCGACCAGCGGCTCGACGTCGCCCTCCAGCCCCGCCCAGGCGACCTGCGGGCGGCGCAGCGACCCGAACCGCCCTCCCCCGGCCAGCCGCAGCGCCATCGGCGGGGTCGCGGCCACCGCCGGCGCGGCCGAGGCCACCAGACGGGGCACCACCGGCTCGGGCACCGCGCCCAGGAACAGCAGCGTCAGGTGCCAGCGCTCGGGCCGGCCCCAGCGCGGCGCACCCGGGAGGTCGCGGAGCGGGCCGAGCGCGCGTTCGAGGTCGCGGCGCGCAGGGTCGGGCGGGTCGACGGCGAAGAACAGCCGACGGGTGGCCCCGGCGGTCAGAGGGGCACCTGCAAGCCGGCGGCGCGCAGCTCCGCGGCCACCCGCAGGCGCTCGACCTCGCGCGCCCGGCCCTCCGGCAGCTCCGCCAGCGCCGAGGCCACGCCGAGCATCCCGGCCGCCTCACCGAGGACGTCGTCGTAGGCCGCCAGCAGCGCCCGCCGCCGGGCCATGGGCATGCCGGCGGGCACCAGCGCCACCTGGCGGCCGAGCCGGCGCACGTCCGCGGCGACGACCTGCAGCGACCGCCCGGGCGGCGCCGGGTGGCGGGCCGCGTGGCGGCGGGCCGACCACGCCTCGATCCGCCGGATCAGCGGCCCCAGGCCGGCGACCAGGCCCGCGAAGGCGGCGAGCAGTGCGATGAGCTGGAGGAGCGCGGCCATGGTGGTCCTCGGGGCACGGGCGGTACCGGTGCAGCGAACGGTACGCGCGGAACGCTCAGAGCGACTGCTGACCGGGGGCCTTCTGGCTGAGCTGCTCCTCCACCGTGCGCACCTGCGCGGAGGGGACGGTGCGGCGGATGCGCACCCGCACCGGCGAGCGCTGCACCGTCAGCCGCAGCGAGCCGCGGTGGGCCAGCCAGGCGGCGGCGACGACGCCGGCCACGATGCAGACCCCGCCCCCGAGGACGAGCCCCCACGGGGCGCCGAAGCGCTCGGCGACCCAGCCGATCAGCGGTGCACCGACCGGCGTGCCGCCCATGAAGCACATGAAGTAGAGCGCCATCACCCGGCCGCGCATCTGCGGATCGACGCCGAGCTGGACGAAGCTGTTGTTGGCCACGCTGAACACCAGCGCCGCGGCCCCCGTGGGCACCAGCAGCGCGGCGAACGCCAGGTAGGTCGGCATCAGCCCGGCGACGACGGTGCAGGCGCCGAAGAGCACAGCCGAGCCGACGAGGAACCGCTGCCGTGGCCGCACGCTGCGCCGGGTGGAGAGCAGCGCGCCGCTCAGCGACCCCACCGCGAAGCACGTCGACAGCAGCCCGAACGCCTCCGCGCCGAGGTCGAAGGTCTCCCGGGCCATCAGCGCGATGGTCACCTGGTAGTTGAACCCGAAGGTGCCCAGGACGAAGGCGAGGCCCATCGCCAGCAGCAGGTCGGGGTGGGCCCTGGTGTAGGCCAGCCCCTCGCGCAGCTGGCCCCGGCCCCGGGCGACCGGGGGGCTCGGGGTGAGCTCGTCGGCGCGCATGCCGGCGATCGCGGCGATGGTGAACGCGAAGCTCGCCGCGTTGAGGAAGAACGCCGGTGCGGTGTTCCCCGAGGCGGCGCCGATGAGCAGCCCGGCCAGGGCGGGGCCGATCAGCCGGGCGCCGTTGAAGATCGTCGAGTTGAGGCTCACCGCGTTGGTGATCAGCTCAGGGCCGACCATCTCCGGGACGAACGACTGCCGCACCGGCACGTCGACGGCGGCCACCGACCCGAGCAGCCCGGCCAGCACGAACACGTGCCACAGCGCGACCGCCCCGGTGGCCACCAGGACGCCCAGCACGAGCGCGAGCAGGCCCATGAGGGCCTGGGCGATGATCAGCAGCCGGCGCTTGGGGTAGCGGTCGGCGAGGACACCGCCGTAGGCGCTCAGCAGCAGCGAGGGGCCGAACTGCAGCGCGGTGATCAGCCCGAGGGCGACGCCGCTGTCGTCGGAGAGCTGCAGCACCAGCCAGTCCTGGCCGATGCGCTGCATCCAGGTACCGGTCAGGCTGAGCAGGTTGGCCGAGGCGTAGCGGCGGAAGTTGCGCACCCGGAGGGCCCGGAACATGCCGCTCCCCTGCTCGGGCGGCGTCCGCTGGTCAGTGCTCGTCCAGGTCACCCACCGGCGAGCTTGTCCATGATCTCGGCCGCCTCGCGCAGCACCGCCCGCTCCTCGGCGGTGAGCTCCTGCAGCCGGGAGGCCAGCCACGCCTCACGCGCCTGCGCCTCCGCCGACAGCATCTCCTCGGCGGCCGGGGTGAGCCCGATGATCACCTGGCGGCCGTCGGTGGGGTGCGGCGTGCGGGTGACCAGCCCCGCGTTCTCCAGGGCGACGACGACCCGGGTCATCGACGGCGGCTGCACCCGCTCGTGGGCGGCCAGCTCCCCCGGGCTCATCGGGCCGTGCCGCTTGAGCGTCGACAACGCAGCGAGGTGGGTGAGCGTCACCGACGTGTCCACCCGCTGGTTGCGCAGCCGCCGGGAGAACCGCATGACCGCGAGCCGCAGCTCGTGGGCGAGCGCGGCGGTGTCCAGCGTCGTCCGGCCCACGGTCGTTAGCCTAACTCAGCGCCTGGACGCTCCTATGCCGGGTCAAGCCGCTGCGGGTGGTGATTCGAGGCGTCGGTAGAGCTCGCGGGCGATGTAGCGCTTGAGGCAGCGCTTGATCTCCCG
>NZ_SSXB01000096.1:0-21640 GCF_021698995.1 Blastococcus sp. KM273129
GCGCCGCGGCGTCGACGGGTTTTCCCGGGAGCCCTACCGGGAGGAGTCCCGCGCCGCCTTGCGTGCCTGGTGGGCCTCCCAGCGCGCACGGTCGCGCGCCCGGGCGCCGGCGTTGCGCTCCCACCTCTCCTTGCGGCGGCGGGCCCGGGCCAGCTCCCGCTCCTCGAACGTCGCGTGCGACTCCCAGTCGTGCGCGGCCGCCGCCAGGGCGAGCACGGTGAGGGCACCGATGGCGACGGCGGCCGCGAGGATCGGGTCGAGCAGCGCGAACGCACCCACCGCGACGGCCAGCGCCACGAGGCCACCCACGACCAGCAGCGGGGACGGGCGGCGGGACGAGGGGCGGGGCTCGGTCACCGGACCAGTATCCGACGCCGGGACGCAGCGGTGGCGGAGCGTCCCCGCGGCCGGGGGTGCCGGACGGGCACCGTCCGGCGGCGACCCTTGCGCCCCGCTCCGCCGGTGCCTACGGTCGGGGTGCGGTTCAAGCAGCAGCCGCCATCCCAGTGCTGGTCGTCGTGTCGTTCGCGTCCGCAGGCTCACTGGTCCGGTTCCCGCCCGAGAGGCAAAACCCGTGACCGCTCCCTCGCCCGACCGTTCGCTCACCGCATCCGTCCTGGCCCCGCTCGCGCCGGACGCCCTGCCGTCGGCACCCCTCGCCCTCGAGGTGACCGGGACCACGGCCCTGCCGCGCCTCGTGCTCGCCGGTGAGGTCGACTGCACCTCGGCCCCCCGGGTCGGCGCGGCCCTCGACGAGGTGCTCGCCGCCGCGCCGCAGGACGTCGTCGTGGACCTGACCGCCGTCACCTTCCTCGACTCCGCCGGGCTCTGCACCCTGGCTTCGGCGCACCGCAAGGCCCTCGCCGCCGGCGGCCGCCTGCGGGTCCTGGCCGCCACCCGGGCGGTGGTCCGGCCGCTGCAGATCACCGGGTTGTGGGACCTGTTCGGCGGCGAGCAGGTCGGCGGCGCCGCCTCCTGATCCCGCCCGCAGCCACCTCCCGGGGGCCGGGGGCGCGCCGCGGCTGCCCGCGGGGCAGACTCGGGTGGCGACGCCCGGATCCCGACCGGGTGCCGGGAGCGGACGAACGAGGAGGACCACCGTGCGCGATGCGGTCATCTGCGAGCCCCTGCGGACGCCGGTCGGCGGGTTCGGGGGGTCGCTCCGCGACGTCCCCGTCCAGGAGCTGGCGGCGACGGTCATCCGTGCGCTCGTGGAGCGCACCGGGCTGCCGCCGGAGTCGGTCGACGACGTCCTGCTCGGCCACTGCTACCCGACGATGGACGCGCCGGCCCTCGGCCGGGTCGCCGCCCTCGACGCGGGCCTGCCCGTGACCGCCTCGGGCATCCAGGTCGACCGCCGCTGCGGCTCGGGCCTCCAGGCGGTCATCTACGCCGCCCTGCAGGTGCAGTCCGGCGCCTCCGACGTCGTCCTGGCCGGTGGTGCCGAGTCGATGAGCAACGCGCCCTTCTACTCGACCGCCATGCGCTGGGGCGTCAAGCCCGGGCCGGGTGTCCTGCTGGAGGACGGGCTCGCCCGCGGCCGGGTCACCGCCGGCGGGCAGAACCACCCCGTGCCCGGCGGCATGCTGGAGACCGCCGAGAACCTCCGCCGCGACTACGGCATCGGCCGGCAGGAGCAGGACGAGTACGCCGTCCGCAGCCACCAGCGGGCCGCGGCCGCAACGGCCGAGGGCCGGTTCGCCGACGAGATCGTGCCGGTCACGGTGAGGGGCCGGAAGGGCGACACCGTCGTCGAGCGGGACGAGCACATCCGCCCCGATTCGAGCGTGGAGACCCTGGCCAAGCTCCGCCCGATCCTCGGCAAGAACGACCCGGACGCCACCGTCACCGCCGGCAACGCCTCCGGCCAGAACGACGGCGCCGCGGTCGCCATCGTGACCCACCCGGAGAAGGCCGCCGAGCTCGGGCTGCGCCCGCTGGCGCGGCTGGTCAGCTTCGGCGTGGGCGGCGTGCCGCCGAAGACCATGGGCATCGGCCCGGTCCCGGCCACCGCGAAGGCGCTCGCCCAGGCCGACCTGAAGCTCTCCGACGTCGACCTGATCGAGCTGAACGAGGCGTTCGCCAGCCAGGTGCTCGCCGTCGCGAAGGAGTGGGGCTTCACCGACTCCGACTGGGAGCGCACCAACGTCAACGGCTCGGGCATCTCCCTGGGCCACCCGGTGGGCGCCACCGGGGGCCGGATCCTGGCGACGCTGCTGCGCGAGATGGACCGGCGCGGCGCCCGCTACGGGCTGGAGACCATGTGCATCGGTGGCGGCCAGGGGCTGGCCGCGCTGTTCGAGCGGGTGTGAGCGAGACTCCGTCCGACCGTCGTCCCACCGCACCGAGGAGCGCTGCCGCATGACCACGTCCCCCACCGGTTCCGCCCGCGTCGCGATCGTCACCGGAGCCGCCCGCGGCATCGGTGCCGCCACCGCGCTGCGGCTGGCCCAGGACGGTTTCGCCGTCGCGGTGCTCGACCTGAAGGAGGACGACGCCCGCGGCACGGTCGAGGCGATCGAGGCCGCCGGCGGCCGCGCGCTGGCCGTGGGGGCCGACGTCGGTGACGCCGAGCAGGTGCAGGCGGCCGTCGACCGGATCGCCGCGGAGCTCGGGCCGCCGGTGGTGCTGGTGAACAACGCCGGCGTCACCCGGGACAACATGCTGTTCAAGATGTCCGACGCCGACTGGGACATCGTCATGCACGTGCACCTGCGCGGCTCGTTCCTCATGACGCGTGCCGCCCAGAAGCACATGATCGACGCCAAGTGGGGCCGGATCGTCAACCTGTCGAGCACCTCCGCGCTCGGCAACCGGGGCCAGGCCAACTACGCCACCGCCAAGGCCGGCCTGCAGGGCTTCACGAAGACCCTCGCCATCGAGCTGGGCAAGTTCGGCGTCACCGCCAACTGCATCGCCCCGGGCTTCATCCAGACGGAGATGACCAAGGCGACCGCCGAGCGGATCGGCGAGGAGTGGGAGTCCTACGTGCAGAAGCGCGCGGCCGCCATCCCGGTGGCCCGCGCCGGCGTGCCCGAGGACATCGCGCACACCGTGTCGTTCTTCGTCAGCGAGGGGGCCGGGTTCGTCTCCGGTCAGGTCGTCTACGTCGCCGGCGGGCCGAAGGTCTAGGACGAGGGGTCGCGGTCGGGGTAGCGCGCGCGGGCGAGGGCGTAGACCCCGAACGCGGCGAAACCGGCCGCGACCCCGCCGAGCAGCCACGGCCCGGCCCCGACCCCGGCGATCGCCGTCATCGCGCCGTCCAGGCCGGTGGCGGTCGAGACGTCGTGGGAGGCGGCCGCCTGCCACAGCAGGACGCCGACCAGCGCGAAGGCGATCCCCTTCGCCAGGTAGCCGACCCGGCCGAGGACCTCGATCGCCGGTTCCCAGCGGTCGGGGGCCGCGGGCAGGTCGATGTCGCGCATGAAGCCGGCGGTGCAGCCGCGCACGAAGGTGTAGACGCCGACGCCGACCACCCCGGCCGCCACCGCGCCCACGAGCAGCGCGCCGCCCGGGATCGCCAGCGTCTCGCCGGTGAGCTCGCGCAGCCGCTCGTCCGCCTCGTAGTCGAGGCCGAGCGCGAACAGCAGCGCGGTGAGCCCGAGGACGCCGTACACCGCGCCCTTGGCCAGGCACTCGACGCAGACGACGGCGGTGCGCAGCCGGTGCTCGCCGTCCAGCAGCCCGTGCCACCAGAGCAGCACCTCGGCGGCCTGCCAGACGGCGAGCGAGAGCATGCCCGTGCCGATCGCGACCAGCAGCACCCGCCCGCCGGGCCCGCCGGCGACGGTGAGCAGCGCACCGGTCTGGTCGGGGTCGCCACCGCGCAGCCCCATCGCCATGCGCAGCGCCAGCACCGCGATCAGCAGGTGCATCGCGCCGTAGGCGACGAGGCCCGCGCGGGCGAGGTGCACCAGCACCGGGTGGTCGGTGACCCGGCGGACCCGGACGACGACGTCGTGGAGGCGGTGGCCCAGCGCCCGGACCGAGGGCGCCGGCGGGCTCACGTCCGCTCGGGGTAGCGGGCGCGGACGAAGCAGTAGGCGCCGAAGGCCGCGATCCCGACGGCGATCAGCGTGAGCAGCACCGGCCCGGCGGGTGCGGTCAGCACCGTGTGCAGGGCGCCGTCCAGGCCCGAGGCCTTGGCGGGGTCGAAGGTGACCGCCGCCCACACCAGCAGTCCGCCGACGAGCCCGAGCGCGACCCCCTTGGCCGGGAAGCCCACCTGGCCGAGGCGGGTGACCAGCCGCCGGGCCGAGGTGGAGCAGCCGCTCAGGTCGATCTCCTTGAGGAACCGCTTCGTGACGCCCTTGTGCACGAGGTAGACCGCGACGCCCACGACGACCAGCCCGGCGGCGCCGACGAGCCAGCGGCCGGCCGGCCAGCCGAAGACGCCGGCGGTGGCCTGCTGCTGCGACCCGCCGCCGGACTGCCCGCCCCCGGTGGCGAAGCGGATCGCCAGCACGGCGAGCGCGGCGTAGACGACCGCCTTGGCCGCCGCCTTCACCGTCTTCTCCACCGCCCTCTTGCGGGCCTCGCCCGACGCCGACCAGCCGTGCCGCCAGCGGAGGATCTCGGCGGCCTGCCAGAGCGCCAACGCGACCAGCCCGACCGCGAGCACCCACAGCAGCGGCGTGCCCAGCGGTTGCTGGGCGAGCGTGGCCAGCGCGCCCGACTGGTCGGCCTCCTGCCCCGCGCGTCCCCACGCCAGCTGGAGCGCCAGCCAGGCGATGAGCAGGTGCACCAACCCGTAGGCGACCAGCCCCACCCGGGCCAGGTGCTCCAGGGCGTCGCTGTTCCCGGCCCGGCCGGCAGCCGCCCCGGCCCTGTCCTGCACGCTCATGTCCGTGCCTTCCTGACCTCGGTCCTCCCGCGGTTCGCGGAGATGATCAGCGTGGCACGGCCCACGTCCCGGTGCCTCCCCGCCGGGCGCGCGGCGTGAGGGACACTGGGCCCGTGGCGAACGGAACCGGAATCCTCTCGGCCGGCACGGTCAGCGCGGCGACCCCCGAGGTCGCCCGGCGGACCTGGCCGCGGTGGCTGGCCCTGGGCCTGGCGATGATCGCGGTCGCGGTGGTCGCCGTCGTCTGGGACGCCGGCGCCCGCCTCCTGCTCGGCGCCGTGGGGCTCTTCCTGGCGGCGCGCGGATCGGTCCTGCTCCGCGGCGCCCGCTCCGGAGCCGTCCCCGACGAGGTGGCGGGGCGGGCGCGCTCCCTCGGCACGGCCGCCGTCGTGGCCGGCGCCGCGGGCCTGGCCGTCGCCGTGGCCTCGGCGTCCCTCTCCTCGACGGTGCTCCTCGTCGGCGTCCCCCTGCTGCTGCTCGGCACCTCCCTGGGCATGCTCGGCCGGGGTGGCCCCGCGCGGCGCGGCGGGCAGGCGCTGCTGGTCTGGTCGGTGCTGGTCACCGGCCTCCTGGTCGTCACCGGGCTGTTCCAGAGCTGGGACCGGGCCGCCGACGTCGCCACCGTGGTGGCCGCGCTGGCCGTCGCGGTGCTCGGCGTCCCGCTGCTGATCGGCGCGGCCAATCTGCGCTCGGTGGCCGCGGCGCCCGCGCCGGCCCCGGCCGGGCAGGGCTGCGGCGGCTGCGCCTGCGGCGCGGGGGGCTGCGGCGCCTGACCGCGCGCGCATGGCCGGCGGGCCCTGGGTATGGGCCCGCCCGTGAGCGGACACGTCTTCGTCGTCGGGGCGGACCTGACCCGGCTGGCCTGCGACGACGTCCTGGTGCCCACCGACCGCTCGCTGCGGGTGGCCCGCGGCTGGTGCTCCGTGCTGCCCGACGAGCTGATCACCGACCGGCAGGCCGACGGCGACTGCGTCGCCATGTCGTGGACCGGCGACGAGCGGGTGCTCGAGGTGCCCGGGGACGGCCCGCGGCGAGCCTGGCTGGTCGACACCGTCGACGGCGGCCCCGACGGGACGGGCAGCCGGGGGCTGTCCTGGCTGCTCGACGGGGCCCGCGAGGCGCTGGCCGCCGTCGCCCGGCGGGAGGTGCACGAGCCGGTGCACGGGCGCGCGCGGCGGCTGGTCGGGCTGCCGGCGCTGGGCACGGGCTGGGGCGGGGCCGCCGGCGAGCGCGGAGCGCTCCTGCAGCAGCTGCTGCCGGTGCTGCGCGAGGCCGCCGATGAGCACGGCTTCGACGTCGCCCTGGTGCTGCGGCGGCCCAGCGACCTCGCCGCCGCCCAGCGCGTGCGGCGCGGCGAGGAGGGCGGCTGGGAGCTGCCCGGGCAGCTGCGGGAGCTGGCCGTGGACCTCGGCGAACGGGCCCGCCGGGGGCAGCTCGCCGTCTTCATCGGGGCGGGGGTCAGCGCGGCCGCAGGGCTGCCGACGTGGGAGCAGCTGGTGGACGAGCTGGCGACCCGGTCGGGTCTGGACGACGCGCTCCGCGCGGGGCTCGCCGGGCTGCCGGCCCAGGACGCGGCGGCGCTGCTGGCCCGCGAGCTGGGCGCCCAGGAGCTGGCCGCCTTCGTCGAGAGGCGGTTCGGCCCCGGCCCCTACGCCCTGGCGCACGCGCTGATCGCCGACCTCCCGGTGCAGGAGTTCGTCACCACGAACTACGACCCGCTGGTGGAGCTCGCCGCCGGGGACATCGGCCGGCAGGTGACCGTGCTGCCCCACGACGAGGCCCGGCCTGGGTCGCCGTGGCTGCTCAAGCTGCACGGGGACGCCGCGCACCCGGAGAGCGTGGTGCTGACCCGCGAGGAGTACCTGCAGTTCGGCAACACCGGGGCCGCGCTGGCCGGCGTCCTGCACTCGCTGCTGCTGACCCGGCACGTGCTCTTCGTCGGCACCTCGATGCTGGACGACGACCTGATCCGGATCGCCCACCAGGTGCGCACCGCGCTGCAGACCCAGGGGTCGGGCACGGCCCGGCGCACGGGCACCGTGCTCGCCCTGCAGGAGGACCCGGCGCGCGCCCGGCTGTGGGAGCAGGACGTCGAGACGGTGGCGATGTGCCCCGCGGAGGCCGCACCGGCCGAGGCCGCCCGGCGGCTGGAGGTCCTGCTGGACCTCATCGGCTGCCTCTCCACCCCACCCACCGGCTACCTGCTCGACCCCGCCTACCGGGGGCTGCTCGACGAGGAGGAGCGGGTGCTCGCCGACGCGCTGGCCGCGGTTCCCGCCGCGCTGCCCCGGGACGCCTCCTCCACCGTCGGCCAGGAGGTCGCCGGGCTCCTGCGCCGGCTGGGCCACGGCAGCTGCGGCGGGGACGGGGCGGAGCCGCCCGCCGACGTCGCCACCCGGCCCCGCGACGACCGGACCCAGGAGCAGCGGCCGGGCTGAGCGGTTGCGCACCGGCGCGGGTGGGCACGGCAGCCCCCATGCCACGTCTGGAGAACAGCCTGAAACTGCTGTCCAAGGGCTACGCCTGGCTGCCCGACGAGCGCCGGCGGGCGGGCAGGCACGCGGTGGGCGTGCGGCTGGGCGGGATGCCGGCCGTCGGCATCGAGGGCCCGGAGGCCGCGCGCTTCCTCTACGACGAGGACCACGTGCGCCGCTCGCACGCCATCCCCGAGCCGGTGCAGGGCACGCTGTTCGGCAAGGGGGCGGTGCACACGCTGGACGGCGAGATGCACCGGGTGCGCAAGGCGATGTTCGTCGCGCTGCTCATGCGGGAGGACGGCATCGCCTCGCTGGTGGAGCGGACGACCGCGGCCTGGGACGCCGCGGTGCCGGCGTGGTCCCGCCGGTCGGAGATCGTGCTGTTCGACGAGGCGAGCCGCGTGCTCGCCGGCTCCGTGGCCCGGTGGGCCGGCGTCCCCGTGCGCGACGGCGAGGTGCCCGACCTCGCCCGCGACATGGTGGCCATGGTCGACGGCTTCGCCACCGGCGGGCCGCGGCACTTCCGGGCGCGCCGGGCCCGCGGACGCCGGGAGAGGTGGCTCACGCAGCTGGTCCGGGACGTGCGCAGCGGGCAGGCCGAGGTCGAGGAGGGTTCCGCGGTCGACGTGGTGTCGCGGCACCGGGACGCCGACGGCACCCAGCTGCCGGCGGACGTGGCCGCCGTCGAGCTGCTCAACGTCATCCGGCCGACGACGGCGGTCGCCTGGTTCGTGGCGTTCTCGGGGCACGCGCTGATCCGCTGGCCGGGCAACCGGGAGAAGCTGGCCAGCGGGGACCCGGCGTTCGCCGAGGCGTGGGCGCACGAGGTGCGGCGGTTCTACCCCTTCGCGCCGTTCATCGGCGGCCGCTCGCCGGGGCGGAACGAGTTCGCCGGGGAGGAGATCCCGGAGAACGCCATGGTGCTGCTGGACCTGTACGGCCAGAACCACGACCCGGAGCTCTGGGACAGCCCCTACGCCTTCCACCCCGAGCGGTTCCTCGGTCGCGAGATCGGGGAGTGGGAGCTGGTGCCGCAGGGCGGTGGCGACCCCCGGACCAACCACCGCTGCCCCGGGGAGCAGATCACCGTCGCGCTGCTCTCGGCCCTCGCCGTCCGCCTGGCGCGGCTGCAGTACGAGGTGCCGGAGCAGGACCTCGCGATCGCGCTGCACCGCATCCCGGCGAAGCCGAGGAGCGGCGTGGTCCTCCGGGTGCGCGGCGCGACCTGAGGCCCCCGCGGGCAGTCGTTGCAGCGGCACGGGATGCGCGGGCAGCAGCACCGGTCAGCGCGGATCGAGCCGCTTCAGCTCCGGGGGGAGCTCGCCGGCGTGCACCACGCCCAGCCGCTGCGTGGCCCGGGTGAGCGCGACGTAGAGGTCGTTGTGGCCGCGCGCGCCCTCGGTGAGGATCCCGACCGGGTCGCCGACCAGCACCGAGTCGAACTCCAGGCCCTTGCTGCCCTCGGGGGTGAGCACCACGGGCCCGGCGGTCAGGTCGCCGTCGGCCGAGGCGGCGGGCACGCGGGCGCGGACGGCGTCGGTCACGGCCGCCAGCCGGCTGCGGGGCACCACGACGCCGAGGGTCCCCTCCTCCCGGTCGAGCTCGGCCGCGGCCTCGGCGAGGGCCGCGACCAGCTCCTCCTCGGCGACGGCGCGGGCCCACGGCTGCTCGCCGGTGGAGCGCACCGACCGGGCCGCCGAGGTCCCCGCCCCGCCCGCGGCCAGCACGTCGGCGGCGACCTCCATGATCTCCGCGGGCGTCCGGTAGTTGACGGTGAGCTCCTCCAGGCGCCAGCCGCGCAGGTCGCGGGGGCCCAGCGCCGGCTCGAGCACCTCGGCCCAGCTGCTCGCGCCGGCCGCCGAGCCGGTCTGGGCGACGTCGCCGACCAGGGTCATCGACCGGGTGGGGCAGCGGCGCAGCAGCACCCGCCAGGCCATGGCCGAGAGCTCCTGCGCCTCGTCGACGATGACGTGCCCGTAGGTCCAGGTGCGGTCGGCGGCGGCCCGCTGGGCCGTGGACCGCACGTCGCCGACCTCCTGCCGCTCGGCCAGGCCCTCGGCGTCGAGGAGGTCGCCGGCGGACAGCTCCTCGGACTCGTCCTCGGTCTCCCAGTCCGTCGAGCGGGAGCCGTGCAGGAGGTCCAGGGTCTCCTGCGCGTGCCGCAGCCGCCGCTGCCGCTCCCGGCGGGCGGCGGCCCGCTCGGCGCTGTCGTCGACCCCGAGCAGCTCGTCGGCCTCCTCCAGGAGCGGCACGTCGGCCGGGGTCCACGGCGCGGACGCCGGCCGCCGCAGCAGCTCGCGGTCGGCCTCGGACCAGCCGCGGGTCGCCGTCGCCAGCCGCCGGGGGTCGGCGAAGAGGTCGCGCAGCAACCGCTCGGCGGTCAGCCGGGGCCAGAGCCGGTCGACCAGCGCGTGCACGGCGGGCTCGCTCGCGACCTCCTGCCGCAGGGCGGCCCGATCCGCCCGGCCGAGCAGGTTGCCGCCGTCGAGCACGTCCGCGCCCAGCTTGTCGGCGTACTTGCCGGCGAGCAGGTCGACGACCGCGCGGGCGAACGCCGGCCGGGCCTCGTTGTGCAGCCGGGAGACCGCCCGGGCGCGGCTGCGCGCACGGGCGGCGTCGGCCTTGGTGAAGCGCAGCGGCGTCCCGTCGACGGTGAGGGTCGTCGCGGCGTCGAGGACGGCCTGCCGGTCGCGGACGGCGGCGGTGACGACGTCGACCATCGCCAGCCGACCCTTGACCACGGCGACCTCCGGGGCCTCGGCCGCGTGCGCCTGCAGCCCGGGCCGCAGCCCGCCCATGTCGGTGAGCACCACGCCGGTCTCGCCGAGGGAGGGCAGCACGTCGGCGATGTAGCCCAGGAACGTGGGGGAGGGGCCGACGATCAGCAGCCCGCTGCGGGCCAGCCGCTCGCGGTGGGTGTAGAGCAGGTAGGCCGCGCGGTGCAGGGCGACGGCGGTCTTGCCGGTGCCGGGGCCGCCCTGCACGACCAGGACGCCGCGGTGGTCGGCCCGGATGATGCGGTCCTGCTCGGCCTGGATGGTGCGGACGATGTCGTTCATCCGGCCGGTGCGGTGGGCGTTGAGCGCGGCCAGCAGCACCGACTCGCCGGCCAACCCGGACCGCTGCGCGAGGTCGGGGTCGGAGAGGTCGAGGCTCTCGTCGGTGACGCCGACGACGGTGCGCCCGCGGGTGCGGATGTGCCGGCGGCGGCGCACGCCGAGGTCGTGCAGGGGCGTGGCGGTGTAGAAGGGCTGCGCCGCGGGGGCGCGCCAGTCGACGAGCAGCGGCTCCTCGCCGCCGTCCTCGGCGAAGAGGCCGATCCGGCCGACGTACCGGGGGACGTCGGTGCCGTGCCGGTCCAGCCGGCCGAAGCACAGCCCGCTGTCGGCGGCGTCGAGCGCGACGATCCGCTGGGTGTGCAGCTCGACCGCGGCCTCGCGCTCGCCGACCGCCTGCGGGTTGTGCGGCACGGTGGCCAGGGCCTCGTCGAGCCGGGCGACGGTGCGGGCCCGGACCTCGTCGAGCCGCCGGTGCAGCGCGCTGACGTAGGCCTGCTCGGCCGCGATCCCGTCGTCGCGGGACCCGGTCGCACGAACTGTCGTCACAACCTCTTCGCTCTCTGGTGCTGGGTGCGCTGGGCATGGCGCGTGCCGCCCGGGCAGCTGCTCATTCTGCGCACGCGGACCCGCCCGGGCGCCGTGCCTCGCGCACTAGCGTCGCGGGGGTGGCGCAGATTCCCGGTATCGACGTCCCCGACACCCGCGGCCGCACCGGCCTGGACCGCGCGGGCCGCGACCTCGACGGCAACCCGCGGGTGCGGGTCACCGACGTCGAGCTCGTGGCCACCGCCTGGCACGTGCTGCGCCGGACCACCTTCGAGTACCGCCGCGCGGACGGCACCTGGGTGACCGAGGCGCGGGAGACCTACGACCGCGGCAACGGGGCGACCATCCTGCTGCACGACGTCGCCCGCGGGACCGTCCTGCTCTCCCGGCAGTTCCGCTTCCCGGTGTACGTGAACGGCCACCCCGACGGCATGCTCCTCGAGGCCGCCGCCGGGCTGCTCGACGAGGACGACGCCGAGACCGCGATCCGCCGCGAGGCCGAGGAGGAGCTGGGCGTGGTGGTGGGGGAGCTCGAGCACGTCTTCGACGTCTGGATGAGCCCCGGCTCGGTGACCGAGAGGCTGCACTTCTACGCCGCCCCCTACACGGCGGCCGACCGCAGGGCCGGCGGCGGCGGGCTCGCCGAGAAGGGGGAGGACATCGAGGTGGTGGAGCTGCCGTTCGACGAGGCGCTGCGGATGGTGGACGACGGCCGGATCGCCGACGCGAAGACGATCATGCTGCTCCAGTGGGCGGCGCTGCGCGGCCCGTTCGCCCCGGGCCGCCGGTAGCCCGGTGCCGGATTAGTTCGCGCTCCATCGCAACTCGGCGGACACCTCCTGGACACACCGGTTCCCTAACGTCGTCGGCACGACGACGAGGGGAGGACCAGCCATGAGCACCGCGACGAAGGAGCGCACCACGTGGGTCTGCGACAACTGCCACGGGCGCGAGCTCAGCGCGCGCAAGCGCTGCCGCGACTGCGGGACGTCCCGCTGCTGACCCGGCCCCGGTCCCGGGTGTCTCAGGCGGCGGGTGGCGCGCCGCGCAGCCGGACGACGGCGGCGCGGTAGCGGCGGCCGCCCCGGAGCCGCCAGGCCAGCCGGGTACCGGCCGGCAGGCCCCCGAGCAGGCGGACGCGGTCGGCGGCGCCGCAGTCCTCCAGGGCGAGCCCCAGCCCGGAGAGCCCGCAGCGCGCGGTGCGCGTGATCGCCGCCCACCCGGCATCGGGCAGGTGCGCGTCGAGCAGCGGGAGGAGAGTCGCCTCCTCGTCGGCGGTCTGGGCGTCGACGTCGTCGGCCAGCCGCCGGCAGGCGCGGGCGAGGGTCTCCCGCGCCCGGCCGCTGCCGGAGCAGGACCACTGGCGCGCCGCGGTCTGCAGGTCGCGCAGCCCGGCGTCGGCGTGCGCGCAGGCGCTGGTCCACCCCGCGGCGGCGGCGGCGACGGCCGGGCGGCCGCCCACCGGGCGGCAGCGGTTCTCCGGGAGGCTCCGCCGGGTGTGCGGGGGCCCCGGCGGCGCAGCGCGGTGCGTCGCCCCGGCCTCACGGAGCGGGGGGCGGAGCGGCCGGAACCGTTCCGGTTGAGGCGCGCGGATCGACCACAGGCGGCGTCCGTTCCACTACGGTCGGGCCCGTGGGCAGCGTCGTTCCGCGCAACCGGGTCAACGTCAGCGGCCTGCCCCAGGGACGGCCGATGGTGTTCGCGCACGGTTTCGGCTGCGACCAGACGCTGTGGCGGCTGGTCGCCCCGGACTTCGCCGTGGACCACCGGGTCGTGCTGTTCGACCACGTCGGGTCGGGGCAGTCGGACCTGTCGGCCTACGACCCCGAGAAGTACGACTCGCTGGACGGGTACGCGAGCGACGTCGTCGAGATCTGCCGCGAGCTGGCGCTCACCGACGTCGTCTTCGTCGGCCACTCGGTGAGCGCGATGATCGGCGTGCTCGCCCACCACCGGGTCCCCGAGCTCTTCGGCGCCATGGTGATGGTCGGGCCCAGCCCCCGGTACGTCGACGAGGAGGGCTACGTCGGCGGGTTCAGCCGCAGCGACGTCGCCGGGCTGCTCGACGCGCTGGACAGCAACCACCTGGGCTGGTCGGCGCAGATGGGCCCGGTGATCATGGGCAACCCCGACCGGCCCGAGCTGGCCGAGGAGCTCACCAACAGCTTCTGCCGCACCGCCCCGCACATCGCCCGCCAGTTCGCGCGGGTCACCTTCCTGTCGGACAACCGCGCCGACCTGCCCGGCGTCCGGGTGCCCACCCTCGTGCTGCAGTGCAGCGCCGACGCGATCGCGCCCGACGCCGTCGGCGAGTACGTGCACCGGCAGATCCCCGGCAGCGTGCTGGTGCGCATGCGGGCCACGGGGCACGTCCCCCAGCTGTCCGCGCCGGAGGAGACGACGGCCGCCATCCGCGCGTTCCTGACGCCGTGACCGCCGTGACCGCCCCGGACGGCACCCGGTGACCGGCCTCGGGGACGCGGGGAACCCGCTGGAGCGCCTGCTCGACGAGGACCCGGCCGACCTCTACGAGAACGCGCCGATGGGGTACCTGTCCACGCTGCCCGACGGGCAGATCGTGAAGGCCAACCGCACGTTCTGCGCATGGACCGTCCGGTCGCCGGAGGACCTGCTCGGCCACCGGCTGCAGGACCTGCTCAGCGTCGGCGGCCGGGTCTTCTACAACACGCACCTGCTGCCGCTCCTGCGCCTCCAGGGCTTCGTGCGCGAGATCGCCATCGACATCACGCGGATCGACGGCTCGCTGCTGCCGTGCCTGCTCAACGCCGTCGAGGTGCGCGACGACGACGGCACCCCCCTGCTGGTGCGGGCGACCCTGTTCGAGGCGACGGCGCGGCGCCGCTACGAGCGGGAGCTCCTGTCGGCGCAGCGGCTGGCGGAGGAGTCCGAGGCCCGCTCGCGGGTCGTGCAGAAGGTGGTCTTCGACCTGGCGGCCGCGGCGACGCCGGAGGACGTGGCCACGGTGATCGTGCAGCGCGGGCGTGCGGCGCTGCGGGCCGGCGGCGCCGCGCTGGTGCTGGTGGAGGGGGAGGCGGACGACCCGCAGGAACTGCCGGCGCTGCGGCCGGTGCGCTCGGAGGGTGTCTCCCGCGAGCTGCTGCGGCGGCTGCGTGACGCCGCCGGCAGCCGGCTGGCCCTGGAGCTGGCCCAGGGACTGCGCTCGATCGTGCTCGACGACCGGCTGCGGGCCGACCAGCCGGAACTGGCGGCGGCGATGGCGGCCGACGGGCTGACCGATCTCGTCGTCGTCCCGGTGTCGGCCGACTCCAAGCGGCTGGGGGTGCTGGTGCTGGCCCGCGGTACGGCGGCGCGCGGCGACCTGATCAGCCTCGAGGAGCCGGGCGAGCACCGGCCGCTCACCCCGGCCGAGGTCGACCTGCTGTGGACCCTGGGCCGGCAGGCGGGTCAGGCGCTGGAGCGGGTGCGGCTGCACGAGGAGACCCGCCAGCAGGGCGAGCGGGCGGCGTTCCTGCTCGAGGCCGCGCGGCTGATGAGCGAGGCCCGCGACGTCACCGAGACCGTGCACCGGCTGGCCGGGCTGGTGGTCTCCCGGCTGGCCGACGTGTGCGTGATCGACATGGTCACCGAGCACGGCCTGCACCAGCCGGTCGCCAGGCACCGGGACCCGGACCGCCAGCCGGTGCTCGACCGGCTGCGCGGGAACCACCCGACGGCGCGGTCCCCGCTGCACCCCTCGGTGCGCGCGCTGCGCGAGGGGCGGACGCAGTGGATCCGCGACCTGGACGAGGCGCGGGCGGTGCTCGACGCCGTCGCCCCCGACGACGCGTTCCGGGAGGCCGTCGGCCACCTGGAGCTGGTGGGCGTGGTCGGCGTGCCGATGATCGTGGACGGCCGGCGGCTCGGCGTGGTCACGTTCGGCGCCGACCGGCACCGCGCGCCGTTCACCGCCGCCGACGTCGAGGTGGCCGAGCAGCTGGCCCTGCAGCTGTCGCAGGTGGTGGACAAGGCGCTGCGGCTGGAGTTCGAGGAGCGCACCTCCCACACCCTGCAGGCGAGCCTGCTGCCGCCGTCGCCCCCGGCCGTCCCGGGGCTCGCGACGGCGGTGCGGTACCTGGCGGCGACCCAGGGGGTGGACGTCGGCGGCGACTTCTACGACGTCGTCCGGCTGCCGGGGGACCGGGTCGGGCTCGTGGTGGGCGACGTCGTCGGCCACGACATCACGGCGGCGGCGACGATGGGGCAGCTGCGCAGCGTGACCCGCGCGATGTCGGTCGACCGGCCCTCGCCGGCCGTGCTCGTCGACCGGCTGCAGCGCAACTGGGAGCTGTTCGAGCTCCAGCGCATGGCGACCGCGCTGTTCGCGACGCTGGACCCCGCGACGGGGGAGCTGAGGATCGCCTCGGCCGGGCACCTGCCGCCCCTGCTGTGCGCCGGCGGCCGGGCGGAGCTGCTGCCGGTGCGCCCGACCCGCATGCTCGGGGCGCCGCCGGCGCCGGCCGTCGAGTGGAGCGGTGTGCTCCCGGAGGGAGCGGCGCTGCTGCTGTTCACCGACGGCCTGGTGGAGAGCCGGGGGGCCGACCTGGACGCGGGGCTGTCCCGGTTGGTCGAGGTGGTGGCGCGGACGTGGTCGGGGGACCCCGAGCAGCTCTGCGACCGGCTGCTGTCGGAGCTGACCGGGGAGCACCGCGCCGACGACATCGCCCTGCTGGCGCTGACCCGCACCTGACCGCGGGCACCGACCACCTACCGGACCCCGCGGTTCGGGGTCACCATGGGGAGCGCGACCTCGGGAGGAGGCGGTGATGGACTCGTCGGCTCGTGGGAACCCGGTCACCGACGCCATCGACGGCGCGACCGGTGACTGGACGCTGTCGGGGGACGCCATGCGCTGGTCGCCCGAGCTCGCCGAGCGGAGACCGGCGACCGGTGAGCTCGGGGGTCTGGACGCCGGATCGGGCATCGGCGCGGCGCTGGGCCTGGACGTGCACGGGGTGCGGCGGCTGGTCTCCGGGGCGCTGGTCTCGCTCGGCTCGGTCGCCTCCGACGTCGTCACGGAGCTGCGCCAGCTGACCCGCGGCGACCCGGACGAGGGCCCGCCCGGCGATCCCTCCCGCGGGTGAGCCGGGCGCAACGGGGGGCTGCCGGGCGCGGCGGTGCGGGCGCCCTGTAGAACGGGTGTGAGCACGGCCACCCGAGGGAGTCGCATGAGCAACTCGTTGACACTGGCGCCCGCACCGCGGTCCGAGGCAGCCGAGCAGGTGCGGGCGGAGGTGCGCGAGTTCCTCGCCGCCGAGCTCGCCGCCGGGACCTTCCGGACGCACGTGGACACCTGGCTGTCCGGCGTCGACCCGGCGTTCTCCAAGAAGCTGGGCGAGCGCGGCTGGCTCGGCATGACCTGGCCCAAGGAGTACGGCGGGCACGAGCGCTCGGCGATGGAGCGCTACGCCGTGACCGAGGAGCTGCTGGCCGCGGGCGCCCCGGTGGCCGCGCACTGGATCGCCGACCGGCAGTCCGGGCCCAACCTGCTCACCTACGGCACCGAGAAGCAGCGGCGGGAGATCCTGCCGCGGATCGTCGCCGGCGAGTGCTTCTTCGTCATCGGGATGAGCGAGCCGGACTCGGGCTCCGACCTCGCCTCGATCCGCACCCGGGCCACCCGCAACGGCGACGGCGACTGGGTGGTCAACGGTGCGAAGGTGTGGACGTCGAACGCGCACCACTCGCACTACGGGATCGTGCTGGTGCGCACCTCGCCGGCCGACCCGTCCAGCCGGCACGCCGGCATGTCGCAGCTGCTCGTCGACCTCTCGCTGCCGGGCATCTCGATCAACCCGATCCGCATCCTCGACGGCGGCCACCACTTCAACGAGGTGGTCTTCGAGGACGTCGTCGTCCCCGGCGACATGCTGCTGGGCGAGGAGGGCAACGGCTGGCACCAGGTGACCGCGGAGCTGGCCTTCGAGCGCTCGGGCCCGGAGCGGTTCCTGTCGACCTACCCGCTGATCGCCGAGTTCGGCCGCCGGGTGGCCGAGACCGGCGACGCCGCCCAGCTGGCCGCGCTCGGCCGGCTCTCGGCACGGCTGCTGGCGCTGCGGCAGATGTCGTTGCGGATCGCCGCGGCGCTGGACCGCGGCGAGCTGCCCAACATCCCGGCGGCGCTGGTCAAGGACGTCGGGACGACGTTCGAGGCCGACGTCGTCGAGGAGGTGCGCAAGGTCGTCGACGTGACGCCGTCGCTGGCCTCGCCGGACCCGCTGGCGCGGGCGCTGGCCGAGGCGCAGCTGCACCAGCCGGGCTTCACGCTGCGCGGCGGGACCAACGAGATCCTGCGCGGGATCGTGGCACGTGGATTGGGGCTGCGCTGATGGGCGACCAGGACCTGGTGGTCGAGACGGTCAAGGACATCCTGGGCGGCTTCGAGCCGTTCGTGCTCACCGCCGAGCGCCGTTGGGACGCCCGGCTGTGGTCGGCGCTGGCCGACGCCGGGCTGACCGGGGTGGGCCTGCCCGAGGAGGCGGGCGGCTCGGGCGGCGAGCTGGCCGACGCGGTGGCGATCGTGCGGACGCTCGCCGCCGGTGCGGGAGCGGTGCCGGTGGCCGAGCAGCTGCTCGTTGCGGGCCCGGCGCTGCTGGCCGCGGACCTGGAGCTGCCCTCGCCGGAGCAGCCGACGACGTTCGCCGTCGCCGACGGCGTCACCGTGCACCCGGTCGACAACGGGGACGGGCCGGGGCGGTTCACCCTCTCGGGCACCGTCGCCGACGTGCCCTGGGCAGGTGCGGCCCGGCACGTCGTCCTCCTGGCCCCGGCCCCGGCAGGGATGGGCGGGGCGGTGCTGGCGCTGGTCGACGCCTCGTCGCTGCCGGCGGACGACGCCGCCAACCTGGCCGGGGAGCCGCGCGCGGCGCTGGTGCTCGACCAGGTCGGCGCCGCCGGTGCGCTGCTCACCGAGGCGCAGGCCGGCGAGGTCCGGGCCCGCTACGCGCTGGCGCGGTCGGTGCAGCTGGCCGCCGCCCTGGAGCAGGTGCTGGCCTGGACGGTGCAGTACGCGGGCGAGCGGCACCAGTTCGGCCGGCCGCTGGGCAAGTTCCAGGCGATCCAGATGGAGCTCGCGGAGATGGCCGGCGAGGTCACGGCGGTGACCGCGCTGACCGACGCCGCCGTCCAGTCGCTGGACCGGGGCGAGAACGTCGTCCTGGCCGCCGCCGCGGCGAAGGTGCGGGCCGGCGCCGCCGTCGAGGTGGTGGCCCGGCTGGCGCACCAGGTGCACGGCGCGATCGGGTTCACCCAGGAGCACAAGCTGCACCACCTGACGCGGCGGCTGTGGTCGTGGCGGGACGAGGCCGGCAGCGAGCTGGCGTGGTCGACGGTGCTGGCCGCGGAGCTGCTGGCCGGCGGCCCCGAGCAGCTCTGGCCGGCGCTGACCCGCGCGGTCTGAGCGGGTGGTCGCCGGGCGGGGTCCGCTGGCCGACGTCACCGTCCTGGACCTGACCTCGACCTTCCTCGGCCCCTACTGCGCCGAGCTGATGGCGCAGATGGGTGCCCGTGTGATCAAGGTCGAGCCGCCCGAGGGCGACATCATCCGGTACGTGGCCGACGAGCGGCACTCGGCACTGGGCCCGGCGTTCCTCACCTTCAACCGCGGCAAGGAGTCCGTCGTCCTCGACCTGACGACGACCGCCGGCCGCGACGCCCTGGACCGGCTGGTCGACACCGCCGACGTCTTCCTGCACAACATGCGCCCGGGGGCGATGCGCAAGCTGCGCATCGACCCGGGGGCGGTGCGGGCGCGCAACCCGAGGCTGGTCTACTGCCACGCCGTCGGCTACGGCTCGGCCGGGCCGTACCGGGACGAGCCCGCCTACGACGACGTGGTCCAGGGCGTGTCGGGGATCGCGGCGGTGCAGGGCGGCACGGCGGAGCCGCAGTACGTGAGGACGCAGGTCGTGGACAAGACCGTCGGGGTCATGGCGCTGGCCGCGATCCTCGCCGCGCTGCACGAGCGCGACGTGTCGGGCGAGGGCCAGGCCGTCGAGGTGCCGATGTTCGAGTCGATGGCGACCTTCCTGCTCATGGAGCAGCAGGGGCAGCGGGTCTACGCCGGCCGCACCGGTGGCACCGGGTACGCGCGCACCGCCTCGCCGCACCGCAAGCCCTACCGCACCGCGGACGGCATGATCTCGGTGCTGCTCTACACCGACGGCCAGTGGCGCACCTTCTTCCGGCTGATCGACCGCCCGGACCTCGCCGACGACCCGGAGCTGGACGGCATCCGGGGGCGGACCAGGCGGATCGACGAGCTGTACGCGCTGGTGGAGGAGGCGCTCGCGCAGCGGACGACGGGGGAGTGGATCGAGCTGCTGCGCGCGCACGCAGTGCCCGCGATGCCGGTGCACACGATCGAGGACCTCTTCGCCGACGAGCACCTCGCGGCGGTGGGCCTCTTCGAGGACGTCGAGCACCCCTCCGAGGGGCCGCTGGTGCACGCCCGCCTGCCCTGGACGTTCTCCCGCAGCGGCGCGCCGCACCTGCCCGGCGCCCCCGCGCTCGGGGAGCACTCCGGCCCGGTGCTGCGGTCGGTGGGGCTCGACGACGACGCGATCCGGGCGGCCACCGGCCGGCCGCACCACCCCGCCGGCGAGCCGCACGCCGGCCCACCCGCCTGACCCGCGGCTCCTACGGCGACGAGCCCGCCGCGCGATCGGCCAGGGCGAGCAGGACGGCGGCGGCCAGCACGCAGCCCGCGATCGCGGTGAACCCGGCCCCGTAGCCCACGGCCGTGATGAGCGCCCCCACGGCGACGGGCGCCACCACGCGGCCGAACTGGACCGCGAGCGCCTGCTGGCCCGACACCGCGGCGAACACCGGCTGGGGCACGACCTGCCCGAGCAGCGTGGGCCGGGCGATGTTGAGGACGCCGAACCCCGCGCCGAACAGGAGCACGAACACCACGGTCGCCGCCGGCTGGGGGAGCAGGAACAGCGCCGCCACCCCGGCCGCCTGCCCGAGCAGCATCGCCGCCGTCACGCGCCCGATCCCCACCCGCGCGGCCAGCACCGTCAGCACGATGCGTCCGGTCACCGAGAGCGCGCCCAGCCCGCCGGCCGCCAGCGCGGCCAGCCCCGCCGGTGCGCCGGCCTCGAGCAGGTAGGCCACGAGGAAGACGGCCACGGCGGCGTTGGCCACCATCTGCAGCGCCGCGGCCAGCGTCAGCCAGCGCACGGCGGGTCGCCGGTAGGCCGCGGCGGGGCCGCGGTACGGCGCCAGGTCGACGTCGGGCGCGGGGGCCGCGGCGGCGGGGCGCGGGCCGTCGTCCGGACGGCCGTCGGGCACCAGGCCCAGGTCGGCCGGCGACCGGCGCAGCACCAGCGCGTGCGGCAGCGCGCACGCCGCCACGACCGCCGCGAGGACGACCAGCGCCGGGCGCCAGCCCACGCCGTCGATGAGGAGCTGGGAGGTGGGCAGGAAGATCGTCGAGGCGAACCCGGCGACCACCGTCAGCGTGAGCAGCGCGCGCGGGCGGTCGCGGCGGAACCAGGTGTTGATGACCGCGTACGCGGGCTCGTACAGCACCGCGGCGCTGGCCAGGCCGATGCCGGCGAACGCCAGGTACAGCTGCGCGAGGTCCCCCGCCTGCGACCACGCCAGCACCGACGCGCCGCCCAGCAGGCTGCCGGCGGTCATCACCCACCGCGCGCCCCACCGGTCCAGCCACCGCCCGACGACGACGGCGCCCAGCCCGCTGAGCGCGAGCGACAGCGTCAGGGCCCCGGAGAGCTGGGCGGTCGTGGCGCCGAGCTCCTCGCGCATCGGCACGAGGAAGACGGCGAAGGAGTAGTAGAGGACGCCGTAGGAGACGGTCTCGGTGACGGCGAGCGCCCAGACCATCCGCCAGCCGGGGAAGTCGCGGCGGCGCGCGACCGGCAGGGTGGACCCGCCCCGGCTCAGCGTGCGCTCACTTCCGGCGGGCGATCTTGCCGGAGCCCGCCTGGTCCAGCGGGTAGACCAGCACGTCGGCGATGACCACGTGCGGCGGCTGGTTGGCGACCCAGGTGACCACGTTGGCGATGTCGGCGGCCACCAGCGGCGTGACGCCCTCGTACACCGCGGCGGCGGCGTCCTTGTCGCCGTGGAAGCGCACCTCGGAGAACTCGGTCTCGACCATGCCCGGGTCGACCTCGCTGATCTTGACGCCGCTGCCGAGCACGTCCATGCGCATGCCGCGGGTGATCCGCTCGACCGCTGCCTTGGTGGCGCAGTAGACGGTGCCGCCGGGGTAGACCTCCCGCCCGGCGTTCGACCCGATGTTGATCACGTGGCCCGAGCCGCGCTCCACCATGCCGGGCAGCACGGCGCCGGACACGTTGAGCAGCCCGCGCACGTTGGTGTCGAGCATCCGGTCCCAGTCGTCCGGGTCGTCCTCGTGCAGCGGCGTCTTCCCCCGGGCCAGGCCGGCGTTGTTCACCAGCACGTCGATCGGCGACCAGCCGTCGGGCAGCGAGCCGAGCACCTCGTCGACCTGCGCCCGGTCGCGCACGTCCAGGGCCACCGGCAGGACGGCGTCGCCGTGCTCGGCGCGGAGCTCCTCGAGGCGGTCGGTGCGCCGGGCCGCGGCGACGACCCGGGCGCCCTGGGCGAGGAAGGCGTCGACGCAGGCGCGGCCGATGCCGCTGGAGGCGCCGGTCACGAGCACGACGGGGGTGGTTGCCATGGGGGCCTTCTTCCGTGGGTGGGCG
>NZ_SSXB01000097.1:0-12896 GCF_021698995.1 Blastococcus sp. KM273129
CCGTCCCGCGGTTGACGGAGCCGTCAGCCGCGGGACGGTGCGCCGTCCTCCGCGGCCCGGCCCCCGCGACCGGTGGCCAGCCACAGCGCCCCGCCGAGAGCGCCGAGCGCGGCGGTGAGCAGGAAACCCCGGTCGGTCCCCGCGCCGGGCAGCACGACCAGCACCCAGAAGACCGCGAGGCCGGTCAGCCCGCCCGCGGCGATCCGCCACCCCGTCCGGGCGCCCAGCCGCCGGCCGAGACCGAGAGCCCCGGCGAACGCGGCCAGACCTAGCACGGTGCAGGCGGTGGCGAAGGCCGACCACAGCGGGATGGCCGACCACGCCGACGCGGTGCCGAACCGCAGCGACAGGCCGAGCTGCAGCAGGACCAGGGCGAGCGCCACCAGGCCGGCGCCCACCAGCGGGGTGCGGTCCCGCGGCGCGCGCGGCTGCTCGGCCGGTGCCTCCTCCGCCGCGGCCGGGGGAGCGGTCGGCCCGCCCAGCCCGGGCAGCCCCGGAACGAAGTCGACCGGGCCCGTCGGCTGGGCGGCACCGGCCGGCGCCGGGCCCGGTTGCACCGCGGTGGCGCCCGCCGGCGCCGTGGCCGGGCCGGTCTGCGCCGGCGGGCGGACGGGTGCGGACGGCGGCGGGAGCTGCTGCACCGTGGTCGGGGTGCCGGAGACCGGCGCGGGGATCGGGATCTCCTGGGTCGACGACGGCGAGGGACCCGCGCCCGCGGCGGGGGTCTGCTGTTCGGACGGCGTGCTCACGGGTGCCTCCAGGTCGGGCTCCGGCGGGACCACCGGTCGGCGGCGGTGCGCCCCGCACGCTAGCCGCGGCGCGGCCGGCCGTCCGCGCGCCACCCGGAGGGACGCGCACCTGCGTCTGCCGCCCCGGCCCTTCGCCCCTAGGGTCGGGCCGTGGTCACGCGCGCCGGAATCGTCGTCACCGGGACCGAGGTCCTCACCGGCCGGGTGGCCGACCGGAACGGCCCCTGGCTGGCCGAGCAGCTGCGCCGCCTCGGCGTCGACGTCGGCCACGTCGTCGTCGTGGGCGACCGGACCGAGGACCTGGTGGCCGCGCTCTCCTTCCTCGCGGGCACCGGCGCGGACCTGCTGATCACCACCGGCGGGCTGGGCCCCACCGCCGACGACCTCACCGCGCAGGTGGTCGGCGGGTTCCAGGGGCGCGAGCTCGCCGTCGACCCGACCCTGGAGGAGCGGATCGGCGGCATCGTCGAGCGGCTGATGGCCCGCCGGGGCTGGCGGTCCGACCCGGCGTCGACCGCGGCGGGCGTGCGGAAGCAGGCCCTGGTGCCCGAGGGCGCCACCGTGCTCGAGCCGGTCGGCACCGCACCCGGCCTCGTCGTCCCGCCCGCCGCCGGCCGCACGGGGCCGCCGGTGGTCGTGCTGCCCGGCCCGCCGGGCGAGCTGCGGGGCATGTGGCCGGCCGCGCTCGCCGCCGGGCCGACGCGGGAAGCGCTGACGGGCGCCGCCGAGCTGCGCCAGGAGACCCTGCGGCTGTGGGGGACGCTGGAGGCCCAGCTGGCCGCCACGCTGCGCGAGCTGGAGCCGGAGCTGGGCGGTCTGGAGATCACCACCTGCCTCCGCGAGGGCGAGCTGGAGATCGTGACCCGGTTCCCGGCGGCGGCCCAGCCGGCCTACGACCGCCTCGCGGCGCAGCTGGGCGAGCGGTACGCGGCCACGCTCTTCTCCACCGGCCCCACCCTGGACGAGCTGGTCGCCGGCGCGCTCGCCGACCAGGGGCTGACGATCGCCGCCGGCGAGTCGTGCACGGGCGGGCTCCTGGTCGCCCGGCTCACCGAGCGGCCCGGCTCCTCCGCCGCCGTGCTGGGCGGGGTGACCGCCTACGCCGACGGCGCCAAGGAGGCCCTCCTCGGGGTCCCCGGCGCGCTGCTCGCCGAGCACGGGGCGGTCAGCCCGCAGGTGGCCCGCGCGCTGGCCGACGGCGCCCGTGCCCGCTTCGGCGCCGACGTCGGGGTGGGCATCACCGGCATCGCCGGGCCCGGCGGCGGCACGGACGCCAAGCCCGTGGGGACGGTGCACCTCTGCGTCGTCGGGCCCGACCGGGTGGAGGAGCGCTCGCTCGCCGTCCCGGGCAGCCGCGCGGCCGTGCGGGAACGCTCCGTCACGATGGCGATGCACCTGCTCCGCTCCCTGCTGCTGGGCGGCCCGCCGGCCTGACGCGGCAGGTGTCCGCCCCGGCCGGCGCGGGCACCTCCCGGCGGTGACGACGCTGACCCTGCACGCGACCGGGACCGCCCCGCCGGCGGAGGTCTGGGAGCGCTACGCCGTCCCCGCCCGCTGGCCCGGCTGGGCACCGCAGATCACCGGGGTGGATCTGCCGGCCGACCGGCTGACCCCGGGCGTCGCCGGCCGCGTGCGCGGCCCGCTTCGGATCGCGGTGCCCTTCACGGTGGAGGGGGTGGACGAGGCCGCCCGCCGGTGGTCGTGGGTGGTGGCGGTGGGGCCGCTGCGGCTGCGGCTGCTGCACTGGGTGGCGGCAGGCCCCGACGGCGGGACGACGACCGGGCTGCGGATCTCCGGGCCGGCGCCGCTGGTCCTGGCCTACGCGCCCGCGGCGCGCCTCGCCCTCGCCCACCTCGTGCGCGCCTGAGCTCCGCCGGCCGGTCGCGCGGCTCGATTACCGTGCCGGCATGGCCGCCACCCACGAGGTCACCAACCAGGTCCCGCCGCTGGTCGGGCACGACCCGATCGCCGGGGACGCCGCGCTGGCCGACGCCTGCCGCCGGCACGCCGACGAGACCACGCTCGCGTCGCTGGCCGAGCTCGGCCGGCTGGCCGGCAGCGAGCAGGCGCAGGAGTGGGGCCGGCTGGCGAACGAGAACCCGCCGCGGCTGCGCACCCACGACCGCTACGGCCACCGCGTCGACGAGGTGGAGTTCCACCCGGCCTGGCACGAGTTGATGCGCACGGCCTTCGAGCACGGCCTGGCGGGCGCCCCGTGGGCGGACCCGGCGCCGCACGCGCACGTCCGCCGTGCCGTCGGCTACCTGGGGTGGACGCAGGTCGAGATGGGCCACGGGTGCCCGACGACGATGACCTACGCGGTCGTGCCCGCGCTCCGGCGGGCGCCGGAGCTGGCCGCCCGGTACGGGTTGGGGCTCACCGCGCGGGCCTACGAGTTCGGCCTCGCCGAGCCCAGCGCGAAGCGGGGCCTCGTGGCGGGCATGGGCATGACCGAGAAGCAGGGCGGCTCGGACGTCCGGGCGAACACCACCCGCGCGGTCCCGCAGCCCGACGGCAGCTACCGGCTCACCGGCCACAAGTGGTTCACCTCCGCACCGATGAGCGACCTCTTCCTGGTCCTCGCGCAGCTCGACGAGGGGGTCTCCTGCTTCCTCGTGCCGCGGGTGCTGCCCGACGGCAGCCGCAACGTCTTCCGGCTGCAGCGGCTCAAGGACAAGCTGGGCGACCGCGCCAACGCCTCCAGCGAGGTGGAGTTCGACGGCACGACGGGGTGGCTGGTCGGCGAGCCCGGGCGGGGCGTCCCGGCGATCATCGAGATGGTCAACATGACCCGGGTGGACTGCGTGCTCGGGTCGGCCGCCACGGTCCGGGCGGCGCTGACGCAGGCCGGCCACCACACCCGGCACCGGCGGGCGTTCGGCGCGCTGCTGGCCGACCAGCCGCTCATGCAGAACGTGCTCGCCGACCTCGCCGTGGAGAGCGAGGCCGCGACCGCGCTGGCCATCCGGCTGGCCGCGGCGGTGGACGGCGGCGAGGCCGCGTTCCTGCGCCTGGCCGGCGCGGCCGCCAAGTACTGGGTCTGCAAGCGCACGCCGGGGGTGGTCGCGGAGGCGATGGAGGTGCTCGGCGGCAACGGCTACGTCGAGGAGTCCGGGCTGCCGCGGCTCTACCGGCAGGCGCCGCTGAACTCCATCTGGGAGGGGTCGGGCAACGTCATCGCCCTCGACGTCCTCCGGGCGCTGGGCCGCAGCTCCGAGTCGCTGGCCGCGGTCACCGCCGAGCTGGAGCTGGCCCGCGGCGCCGACCGGAGGTTCGACGACGCGGTGAAACGGCTGCACGCCGAGCTCGGCGATCCCGACCAGCTGCCCTTCCGGGCCCGCCGGATCGCCGGTTCGCTGGCGCTCTGCCTGCAGGGGTCGCTGCTCCTGCGCCACGCGCCGACGGCGGTCGCCGAGGCCTTCTGCGCCGCCCGCCTGGGCGGGGAGGCCGGCGGCGTCCTCGGCACCCTGCCCGCCGGCACCGGTGTGGCGGAGATCGTCGGCCGCTCCACGGTCGCCGCCCCCTGAGGAAAGCGTCGCGGGCTACTACTCTCGGGGACGGCTCCGGTGCTGCCCGTCGTCCTCGCGAGCGGTCCCTGCCCCCCGGCGTCCGCGGGAGCGGACCGGACGAACCACTGGAAACGAGAGCGGGCAGCGTGCAACCAGGCGACGACCGGCCCCCCGAGGGCCGGCCCGACCCGTTGAGCGGCGTCCCCGACGCGGTCTACCGCCTGGACGGGCAGGGGCGCTTCGCCTACCTGAACGCGGCCGCCGAGCGGCTGCTCGGGCACCGGGCCGAGGAGCTGCTCGGCCGGGACGCCCGCGACGCCTTCCCCGCCCTCCGCGGCTCCCTGGCGGAGGAGCAGTACCGCCAGCTGCTCGCCGACGGCCGGGCGCGCGAGTTCCAGTTCTTCTACGAGCCCCGGTCGCGCTGGTACGAGGTGCGGCTGTTCCCCGACCCCGCCGGGGCGGCGGTGCTGTTCCGCGACATCGACGTCCGCCGGCGCACCGACCAGGAGCGCGACGACCAGCTCCGCGGCCTCACCGCGGTGCTGGAGGCGCTGCCCTCGCCCACGGTGCTGGTCGGCCCCGACGGGAGGATCGTCTCGGCGAACGGGGCCTGGTTCCGCAGCGGCGAGGAGCTGCTGCCCGAGATCTCCTGGCCCGGCCGCCCGGGGGAGGACTACCTGACCGTCATGACGCGTGGCCTGGCGCCGGCGGAGCACGAGCGGCTCGCCGAGGGGCTGCGCGGGCTGCTGGCCGACACCGCGGCCTCCGACGGCCGGACGTTCGCCTTCGAGTACTCCTGCCCGACGCGCCGGGGGGTCGGCTGGTTCCACCTCCAGGCGACCCGCGTCGACCGCGAGGGCCGCGTCGTCGTCACGCACAACGACGTCACCGACCAGGTGCGGGCCCGGGACGACCTCCTGTGGAGAGCGCAGCACGACGACCTGACCGGGCTGCCGAACCGGGCGCGGCTGCTCGAGCTCACCGGTGAGGCGCTGGCCGACGACCACCACGGCGGCGTGGCGCTGCTCGTGGTGGACCTCGACGCGTTCAAGACCGTCAACGACTCGCTGGGGCACCAGGTTGGCGACGAGCTGCTGCGGCTGGTCGCCGGCCGGCTCTCCGAGCAGGTCCGCCCGGGGGATGCCGTGGCCCGCCTGGGCGCCGACCAGTTCGTCGTCCTCGCGCACGGCTGCGACAGCGCCGAGGCCGCGGCCCTGGCCTTCCGGCTGCAGTCGGCGTTCGGCCGCCCCTTCGCCGCCGGTGAGATCTCCGTGCCGCTCAGCGCCAGCATCGGCGTGGCGGTGGCGCGACCCGAGGTCCGCGACGCCCACCACCTGCTCAGCGACGCCGACGCCGCCATGTTCGCCGCGAAGAGCTCCGGCCGGGACCGGGTGCACCTGTTCTCCCCGGCGCTGCGCGAGGCCGCCCGCTGGCGGCTGGAGGTCGCCACCCGCCTGCGCGGGGACGCCATCGACCAGCTGGTGGTCCACTACCAGCCGGTCGTGCGCCTCGACACCGGCCAGATCGAGGGCGTGGAGGCGCTGGTGCGCTGGCAGCACCCCGAGCGCGGGCTGCTCTCCCCGGACACCTTCCTCTCCGTGGCCGAGGAGACCGGGCAGATCATCCCGATCACCCGCTGGCTGCTCCGGGAGACCACCCGCAAGGCGGCGGAGTGGGCGGCCGGGGGTCTGGCGCTGCGCATGTCGGTGAACGTCAGCGCCCGGCACTTCTCCGCGGAGACGCTGGTGCGCGACGTGCGGCTGGCCCTCCAGGACTCCGGCCTGCCGCCCGACCAGCTCGTGCTGGAGCTCACCGAGACCAGCGTGGCCGAGGACCCGACCCGCGCGGAGGACCAGCTCTCGGTGCTGCGCGGGTTCGGCGTCCGGGTGGCGATCGACGACTTCGGCACCGGGTGGTCGTCCCTGGCGCAGCTGTTCGCGCTGCCCATCGGGACGCTGAAGATCGACCGCTCGCTGCTCGCCGCCGCCGAGCGGGTCGCCGCTGGCGACACCGGCGCGGTGCTCGCCGCGATCGTCGGGCTCACCCGCACGCTGGGCATCCGCTCGGTGGCCGAGGGGGTCGAGACCCCCGACCACCTGCGGATGGTGCGCCAGGCCGGCTGCGACCTCGCGCAGGGCTGGCTGCTCGGGCACCCGATGCCCGCCGAGCGGCTGCCCGGGTGGGTGCGCGAGGTGCAGCAGGCCGGCGGGGACCTGTGCGCGCTGGCGATGGCGGGCCGCGCCGTCCCCGTGCGCGGGTGAACCTCCGCCGCCGCGCCACCGCGCCCGCCGGGCCGCCCCGCGCCGCCGAGCCCGCCGGATCCGGTGCGGTGCCGCCCGCGGGCGCAACCGTCGTCGTCCCCGGGCAGACTGTGCCCGTGCTGGACACCTCCGCGGCCGTGACCGAGCCCACCGAGCAGCCGGCCGGCGACGACCGGTCGCGTCCCGCCCTGGACCTGCTCATCTGGGACGCCCCGAACATCGACATGACCCTGTCGACGGTGATCGGTGCCCGGCCGACGGCGGCCTCCCGGCCGCGCTTCGACGCCATCGCGGCCTGGTTCGTCGAGGGCGCCGGCGATCCGTCCTCCTCCGACGCGCCGGACGTCGAGGCGTGCGTCTTCGCCAACATCCCGCCGCAACCGGGCTCGCTGCAGCGCTGGGTGGAGGCGCTGCGCGGCTTCGGCTACTCGGTCTTCGCCCGGCCGAAGAGCCAGCCCGACGACGACATCGACCAGGACATGCTCGACCACATCGCCGTCCGGGCGCACAGCCACCGGCTGCGGCGGCTGGTGGTCTTCTCCGGCGACGGTCGCAACTTCGCCGAACCCCTGGAGGACCTCGCCAGGCACGGCACGGAGGTCGTCGTCGTCGCCTTCAGCGAGGTCGCCGGCTACGCGATCGGCTCGGACCTGCTGCAGTTCATCGACATCGAGGACGTCCCGGGCGCCTTCGTCGAGCCCCTCGACCGGGTCCGCCTCGACGCGCTCCCGCCGGACGGTGCCTGGCTGCGGCCGACCCGCAGCCTGCGCGACTTCGTGGCCGGGTTCACCGCGCGCCGGGGCGGCTGACCCCGCCGCTGACCTGCGCGGATGCCACCTCCTCACCCCTACGGGTGGTCCGGGCCGCAACTGCTCAGGAAACCGGGCGGGGTGCCGATCGCAGAACCGTGCCGTTCTCGATCTCCCAGCGCCTGCTGGCCGTGCTGCGCCGTGGCGACGTGCTCCCGTCCCCGGGGCCCGTCGCCGCCGGGGGCCGGTCGCCACGGGGCCGTGCCGCCGTCGCCGAGCTGGCCGCCGCCGTCCCCGGGCTGGCCGAGGAGCGGGCCGAGCGGGCCCGGACGGCCGGGCTGCTCGTCGGCTGGGTCGCGGTGGTCACGGTGCCGCTGTGGGCGGTCGTCGACCTGGCCACCGAGAGCAGCAACGCCGGCACCTTCCTGGCGGTCCGGCTGCTCTGCGAGATCCCGATGCTCCTGGCGCTCGTCGCGCTCGGCCGGCTGCCGCTGGGCCGCCGCCGGCCCGAGCTGCTCACCTTCTCCGTCCTCGCCGTCGTGCAGGCGGAGGTGGCCTGGATGGTGACGCGCTCGGAGGACCCGCGCTACCACCTGCTCGGTCTCACCCTCGCCATCTACGGCAGCGGCTGCGTCATGGTGGCCCGCCCGCGCTGGACGGTCGCGCTCGTCGCCGTCTCCTGGGCCGCTCTCGGGCTGGCCTCGGTCAGCGCGGACGACGGCCTCTCCCCGGGCGACCTCCTGGCGGTCACGGTCTACCTCGCCACCGCGTCGGTGATCGCGGTCCTGGCCCACCTGCGGCGCTACGCCCTCGACACCCGCGAGCTGCACACCCGGGTCCGCCTGGAGCGCGAGCAGCAGCGGACCGGCGTGCTCCTGGCCCAGCTGGAGCGGCTCAGCCACGAGGACCCGCTCACCGGCCTGGCCAACCGCCGCCGGTGGGACGCCGAGCTGGCCGAGCTCTGCACGCGGACCCGCCAGCGGGGCGACGTCCTCAGCGTGGTGCTGGTCGACCTCGACCACTTCAAGGACGTCAACGACCGGTACGGGCACGCCGGCGGGGACGCCGCACTGCGGGCGGTCGCCGGGCTGCTGTCGGCCCGCGTGCGCGGCGGGGACCTCGTCGCCCGCCTCGGTGGCGACGAGCTCGCCGTGCTGATGCCCGGCGCCGACGCGGAGCGCGCGACCGCGGTGGCCGAGGAGCTGCGGCGCGAGGCGCGGCTGCTCCGCCCCCCGGGTCTCGGGGCCGCGCGGCTGAGCCTCTCCCTGGGCGTGGCGACGGCGACCGGCGCCGACGCCTACCCCCGCGAGCTGATGTCCCGGGCCGACGAGCAGCTGTACCGGGCCAAGACCACCCGCAACGCCGTCGGCGCCGGACCCGTGCCCCCCGGCGCGCCGGAGCCGCGGCCGGAGCCGCAGCCCGCCGGCTGACCGGGACCGGTCCAGTCCGGCGCGTCGCCGGTGCCTGCCGCCGGACGCCCGCCCCGGCGGTTACCGTTCCCCGGCGGTCGGGCGGTGCCCGGCCGCGCACCACCGATGAGCGGAAGAGGACCATGAGCAGCGTTCCCGGCGCCGACCACCCGGCGGAGCAGACCGAGGTGGAGGTGCGGCTCTCCGGTACCGACGTCGCCGTCAGCGCCCGGGTGGAGGTCGTCCACGAGGGCGTGATCTCCGTCCGCCCGTCCGCGAGCGAGTTCGTCGACGGCTCGGTCGTGAAGCCCGGTGACGCCGTCGAGGTCTACTGGCGCAGCGACAACGGCCACCGCGTGCTCCCCGCCGACGTCCTGGACGTGCAGGAGGGCGCGGTCGTGCGCTGGCGGCTCACCGCCACCGGGCCGGCCGAGCACAGCCAGCGCCGGGCGGCGGTGCGGGGCCGCGTGGTCGTGCCCGTGGAGGGCGGCCTGGGCGCGGTCGAGCTCACGGGCGAGACCATGGACGTCAGCGAGGCCGGCATGCGCGTCCACTTCGAGGGCTTCGGCATCCTGCCCGACGTCGGGACGACGATGGCGCTGACCGTCCGCTTCGAGGACGGGCCCCTGGTGTGCCGGGGCGAGGTCATCCGCGTCCAGGCGCGGGGCGCCCGCTGGCTCATGAGCATCCGCTTCCTCGACATCGAGGAGCGGGAGCAGGACCGGGTGCGCCGGCGGGTGTTCCAGGCGCTGCGCGAGGAGCGCGCCCGCCTGGCCGAGTGACCGGTCGGGGGAACGGCGGGTAGCCGGGCGTGCCGCGGGGCAGAGGAGCAGGCGTGATCCCGTCGCCGCCCCGCCTGACCGAGGCCCTCTCGGCGCTCCGCGACCAGGTCGCCGCCGTCCCCCTGGCGCTGGTGACCGCGGGCCGCGACGACGCCGTCCGAACGGCCCGCGGCGTCACCGACCAGATCGACGACTACCTGCTGCCCCGGCTGCGCGACCTGGACGCCCCGCTGCTCACCGTCGTCGGCGGCTCCACCGGCGCCGGCAAGTCCACGCTGGTCAACAGCCTCGTCGGCGCCCCGGTCACCACGGCCGGCGTGCTCCGCCCGACCACCCGCGCCCCCGTGCTGGTGTGCGCCCGCGTGGACGCCGCCAGCTTCTCCGGGGACCGCGTGCTGCCGGGCCTGGCGCGGGTCACCGGCGGCGACGGCGGGCCCGGCACCCTGCAGCTGGTGGTCCGGGACGACGTCCCCGCGGGCCTCGCCGTGCTCGACGCCCCCGACGTCGACTCGGTGGTGACCGCCAACCGCGACCTGGCCGGCCAGCTGCTGGCCGCCGCCGACCTCTGGGTCTTCGTCACGACCGCGGCCCGCTACGCCGACGCGGTGCCCTGGGACCTGCTGCGCACGGCCGAGGAGCGGGGGACGGCGCTGGCGGTCGTGCTGGACCGCGTGCCCCCGGAGGCCGCCGCCGAGATCTCCGCCGACCTCGCGGCCATGCTGCGGGACGCCGGCCTCGCCTCGGCCCGCCTGTTCGTCGTCGAGGAACGCCCCCTCGAGGACGGCCGGCTGCCCGAGGACCAGGTGGCGCCGCTGCGGGGCTGGCTGCACGGGCTGGCCGCCGACCAGGAGCAGCGCGCCGCCGTCGTCCGGCAGACCCTCGCCGGTGCGCTGGACAGCCTCCAGCAGCGGACCGCCGCGGTCGCCGCGGCGGTGGAGGAGCAGCGGGTCGCGGCCGGGGCCCTGCACGACGCGGCCGCGGCGGCGTACGACGCGGCGCGCGACGGGGTGGACCAGGGGGTGCGCAGCGGCAGCCTGCTGCGCGGGGAGGTGCTGGCCCGCTGGCAGGAGTTCGTGGGCACCGGGGAGTGGATGCGCAGCCTGCAGAACCGGGTCGGCCGGGTGCGCGACCGCGTCGCCGCGGCGCTGACCGGGCGCCCGGCGCCGGCCGAGAGCCTGCAGGGCGCGCTGGAGAGCAGCGTCGAGCAGCTGCTGCGCGCCGAGGCCGACCGCGCCGCGGAGCGGACCGTCACCGCCTGGCGCGCGCTGCCCGCCGGCCCGGGGCTGCTGGGCGACCGGGAGCGGGAGCTCGCCGCCGCCTCCCCCGACTTCCCCGAGGCCGCCGCGGCGCAGGTGCGGGACTGGCAGGGCACGGTGCTGGACCTGGTGCGCAGCGAGGGCGCCGACAAGCGCTCCCGGGCGCGGCTGCTCTCCTGGGGCGTGAGCGGGACCGGCGCGGTGGTGATGGTGGCGGTGTTCGCCCAGACCGGGGGGCTGCTCGGCGGGGAGGTGGCCGTCGCGGGCGGCACCACCGCCGTCGGCCAGCGGGTGCTGGAGGCCGTCTTCGGCGACGCCGCGGTGCGCTCGCTGGCGGAGCGGGCCCGGGCGGACCTGGGCGAGCGGTCCGAGGCGCTGCTGCGGTACGAGCAGGACCGCTTCGACGCGCTGGTGGAGGCCGTCGCCCCGCCACCGCGGGCGGCCGAGGAGCTGCGGGCGGCGGCCGCTTCGCTCGTCGAGGCACGCGGCGCATGAGGCGGTCGGAGGTCGCGCTGGCCGACCGGCTGGCGGCGTTGCGGGAGGCCGTCGAGGTGGCCGACGGCCGGCTGGCGGCCCCGGAGGTCGCCCGCGCCCGGGCGGTGCTGGCCAAGGCCGGCGCACGCGAGGCGCTGGGCGACGCCACGGTCGTCGCGCTGGCGGGGGCCACGGGGAGCGGCAAGTCCACGCTGTTCAACGCCCTGTCGGGCAGCGAGGTGAGCACCCCGGGGGTGCGCCGCCCGACGACCGGCGTCGCGCACGCGACGGTCTGGGGTGCGGCCGACGACGGGACCGACCGGCTGCTGGACTGGCTGCAGGTGCCGCGCCGCCACCGCCGGGAGCCCGAGCCGTCGCTCGAGGGCCTGGTGCTCCTCGACCTGCCCGACCACGACAGCGTCCGGCTGGAGCACCGGCTGGAGGTGGACCGGCTGGTGGAGCTCGTCGACGTCCTGGTCTGGGTGCTGGACCCGCAGAAGTACGCCGACGCCGCCGTGCACGAGCGGTACCTGGCCCCGCTGGCCGGGCACGCGGGGGTGCTGCTCGTGGTGCTCAACCAGGTCGACCGCCTCGACGAGACCGCCGCGCGGGCCTGCCTGGCCGACCTGCGGGGGCTGCTGGACCGGGAGGGGCTGGGCGCGACCCCGCTGCTGGCGGTGTCCGGGCGCACCGGGGACGGGCTGGCGGAGCTGCGCGGCGAGCTGGCGCGGCGGGTGCGCGCCCGCCGGGCGGCCGGTGAGCGGCTGCTGGCCGACGTCCGGGGGAGCGCCGCGGAGCTGGCCGTGCACTGCCCGGAGGCCGCCCCCGGGCGGTCGCGGCGCCGGGGGCGGGCGGCCGGCGAGGACCCCGCCCGCGAGCCGGCCGACGACCTCACCGACGCCCTGGCCGCCGCGGCCGGCGTCCCGACCGTGGTCGCCGCGGTGGAGCGCTCGACCCGCCGCGAGGGCACCGGGCGCACCGGCTGGCCGCCGGTCCGGTGGACCCGCAAGTTGCGCGCGGACCCGCTCGAGCGGCTGCACCTCGGCGACGAGCGCGCCCGCACGTCCCTCCCGCCGGCGGGCGCGGTGGAGGGGGCGCGCATGGCGACGGCCGTGCGGGCGGCCCGCGACGCCGTCGGGGAGGGGCTGGCGCCGGCGTGGCGCGACGAGCTGCGGCGGACGGCGGAGGTCTCGGAGGAACGCCTCGCCGACGCGCTGGACCGCGCGGTGGGGGGTGCCGAGCTCGGGTCCGACCGGGTGCCGCTCTGGCAGCGGGCGGCCGCCGGGCTGCAGTGGCTGCTCCTGGCCACCGCGCTGGTCGGTGCGCTGTGGCTGCTCGCGCTGGTCGGGTTGGGGTTCCTCCAGCTCGACGACGTCGTGCCGCTGCCCCGGGTCGAGGGCATCCCGCTGCCCACGCTGCTGCTGGTCGGGGGGTTGCTCGCAGGGCTGCTGCTCGCGCTGCTGTGCCGCCCCCTCGTGGCGTGGCGGGCCCGGCGGCGGGGGAGGGCGGCCGAACGCCGGTTGCACGCGGCGGTGCGGGAGGTCGCCGACGAGGAACTGCTCGCCCCGATGGCGGAGGTGCGCGCCGACGCCGACCGGTTCTGCGCGGCGGTGGCCCGCGCCGCCCGCTGATCGGTGCTCGGACGCCGATCAGCGGGCGGCGATGCAGCAGGTGGGCGGCTCAGCGGCTCTTCGGGTCGGGTGGGGC
>NZ_SSXB01000098.1:0-12591 GCF_021698995.1 Blastococcus sp. KM273129
CCCCCTGGCTGACCGTCGTCCTCACCCTCGACGACCCGCTGGAGATGGCCGCCCACCCCGACCCGGCGCAGCCCCCCGGCCGGTTCGACGCCCTGGTCGGGGGGCTGCACACCCGGCCGGCGCGGATCGTCCACCCCGGCCGGCAGGCCGGCATCCAGCTCTCCCTCACACCCCTGGGCGCCCGCGCCCTGCTGGGCCTGCCCGCCGGTGAGCTGGCCTCGGCGGACGTCGGGCTGGCCGACCTGCTCGGCCCGCCGGGCGCGGAGCTGCTCGCGCGGGTCCGTGCCGCCGACGGCTGGCCGGCCCGGTTCGCCGCGCTCGACCGGGCGCTGCTGCACCGGCTGCGCGAGGACGACGGCGCCGTCCCGGCGGAGGTGGCCGAGGCCTGGCGGCTGACGACGGCGGGCGGCGGCCGGTTGCGCGTCGCCGAGGTGGCCGCCCGCGTCGGCTGGTCCACCCGGTACCTCGAGCGGCGGTTCCGCGCCGAGACCGGGCTGGGCCCCAAGGAGGCGGCCCGCGTCGTGCGGTTCGACCGGGCCCGGCGCGCCCTGGCCGGCCGCGCCGTCCGCGGCCTCCCACCCGACCTCGCCGCGCTCGCCGTCACCACCGGCTTCAGCGACCAGGCGCACCTGACCCGGGAGTGGACCGCGTTCGCCGGCCTGGCACCCACCCGCTGGCTGGCCGCGGAGTTCGGATACGTGCAAGACACCTCCGTCCTGGACTCGGCACTGTCGGGGGCATGACGAACCCCACGACCACCGCAGAGGCACCCGGCGCGGGCCAGCCCCCGCCGCCGCAGGTGTGGCCCGCCTTCCGTGCCCGCGACGCCCGCGGGCTCATCCGCTTCCTCGTCGACGCCTTCGGATTCGAGGAGACCGTCACCTACGGCGAGGGCGAGCGGGTGGACCACGCCCAGCTCGACTGGCCCGAGGGCGGCGGCGTCATGCTCGGCTCGGTGCGTGACGACGGCGGGCAGTGGCCGGTGGAGTCCACCGGCTGCTACGTCGTCACCGCCGATCCGGACGCCGTGCACGCCCGCGCGGTCGCCGCCGGAGCCGAGATCGTCCGGCCGCCGTACGACACCGACCACGGCTCCCGGGACTTCGCCGCCCGCGACCCCGAGGGCAACCTCTGGCAGTTCGGCACCTACCGGGGTGAGCCCCGCCGGGGCGGCTGAGCTCGCGCGGGACCGGCGCGGACGCCAAGATCGTCGGCATGAGCGACGCCCGCGCCGGACAGCCCGCCCAGCCCGCCGACCTGATCGACGTGGCGTCGCTGGTCAGCGCTTACTACACCGTCGAGCCCGATCCGGCCGAGCCCGCCCAGCAGGTGGTGTTCGGCACCTCCGGCCACCGCGGGTCGTCGTTCGACGCGGCGTTCAACGAGGCGCACATCCTCGCGACCACGCAGGCGATCTGCGAGTACCGGGCCGAGCAGGGCTTCGACGGGCCGCTCTTCCTGGGCCGGGACACGCACGCGCTCTCCGAGCCGGCCTGGGCAACGGCGCTCGAGGTGCTGGCCGCCAACGACGTCACCGTGCTGGTCGACGCCGGCGGCCGCTACACCCCGACGCCGGCGATCAGCCACGCGATCCTGCGGGCCAACCGGGGCAAGCAGTCCGGGCTGGCCGACGGCATCGTGGTGACGCCGTCGCACAACCCGCCGCGCGACGGCGGCTTCAAGTACAACCCGCCCAGCGGCGGGCCGGCCGACACCGACGCCACGGGCTGGATCGCCGGGCGGGCAAACGACCTGCTGCGCGCGGGGCTCAGCGGCGTCCGCCGGGTGCCGGTGGAGCAGGGGCGCGCCGCCGCGCAGCCCTACGACTTCCTGGGCACCTACGTCGACGACCTCCCCGAGGTGGTGGACCTCGACGCGATCCGCGAGGCGGGCGTCCGCATCGGCGCCGACCCGCTCGGTGGCGCCAGCGTGGACTACTGGGCGGCGATCGCCGAGCGGCACCGGCTCGACCTCACCGTGGTCAACCCGCTGGTCGACCCCACCTGGCGGTTCATGACGCTGGACTGGGACGGCAAGATCCGGATGGACTGCTCGTCCCCGCACGCGATGGCCTCGCTGGTCGACCGCCGGCACGAGTTCCAGATCGCCACCGGCAACGACGCCGACGCCGACCGGCACGGCGTCGTCACACCCGACGGGGGGCTGATGAACCCCAACCACTTCCTCGCCGTCGCGATCGCCTACCTGCTCAGCCACCGCCCGGGCTGGGCCAAGGAGGTCGCCGTCGGCAAGACCCTGGTGTCCAGCTCGCTGATCGACCGCGTGGTGGCCGACCTGGACCGCCGGCTGGTCGAGGTGCCGGTCGGCTTCAAGTGGTTCGTCCCGGGCCTGCTCGACGGGTCGGTCGCCTTCGGGGGCGAGGAGTCCGCGGGCGCCTCCTTCCTGCGCCGTGACGGCGGCGTCTGGACGACGGACAAGGACGGCATCCTGCTCGCGCTGCTGGCCGCGGAGATCCAGGCCGTCACCGGCCGGTCCCCCTCGAAGCTGCACAAGCAGCTGACCGACCACTTCGGCGAGTCCGCGTACGCCCGGATCGACGCCCCGGCGACGCGGGCGGAGAAGGCGGCGCTGGGCAGGCTCTCCCCCGAGGACGTCTCCGCCACCGAGCTGGCCGGCGAGCCGATCACCGCCAAGCTCACCCGCGCGCCCGGCAACGACGCCCCGATCGGCGGCCTCAAGGTGACCACCGAGAACGCCTGGTTCGCCGCCCGCCCCTCGGGCACCGAGGACGTCTACAAGATCTACGCGGAGTCCTTCCGCGGCCCCGAGCACCTCGCGCAGGTGCAGGAGGAGGCCCGCGCCGTCGTCGCCACCGCGCTCGGAGGCTGACGCCGCGGCGACCCATCCGGGCCGCCCCGCGTCACGCGATCAGCTGACGTCGTCGTCGACCCAGTCCAGCGACTTGGTGACCGCCTTCTGCCAGTTGCGGTAGTAGCGCTCGCGCTCCCCGGCCGCCATCCGCGGTTCCCAGCGCTTGTCCTCGGCCCACCGGTCGGTCAGCTCGTCGAGCCCGGACCAGAAGCCCACGGCGAGCCCGGCGGCGTAGGCGGCGCCCAGCGCCGTCGTCTCGGCGACCCTCGGCCGGATGACCGGGACGTCGAGCAGGTCGGCCTGGAACTGCATGAGCAGCTCGTTGCCGACCATCCCGCCGTCCACCCGGAGCTCGGTCAGGTCGACGCCGGAGTCGGCGTTCATCGCGTCGAGCACCTCGCGGGTCTGGTAGGCGGTCGCCTCGAGCACCGCCCGGGCGAGGTGCCCCTTGTTCACGTACCGGGTGAGCCCCACGACGGCGCCGCGGGCGTCCGACCGCCAGTGCGGGGCGAACAGCCCGGAGAAGGCCGGCACGATGTAGGAGCCGCCGTTGTCCTCGACCGAGCGGGCCAGCTCCTCGATCTCCGGCGCGCTGCCGATCAGGCCGAGGTTGTCCCGCACCCACTGCACCAGCGAGCCGGTGACGGCGATCGAGCCCTCGAGGGCGTACACCGGCCTGCCGTCGCCGAGCTGGTAGCACAGCGTCGTGAGCAGGCCGTTCTCCGAGGGGACGGCCTCCTCGCCGGTGTTCAGCAGCATGAAGTTGCCGGTGCCGTAGGTGTTCTTGGCCATCCCGCGCTCGAAGCAGACCTGGCCGAACGTCGCGGCCTGCTGGTCACCGAGGGACCCGGCGATCGGCACCCCGGCGAGGAAGCCGGACCGGCGGCCCCGGCCGTACTCCTCGGAGTTGGACCGGATCTCCGGCAGCATGGCCACCGGGATGCCCATCTCCTCGGCGATCGCCTCGTCCCAGGTGAGCGTCCGGTAGTCCATGAGCATGGTGCGCGACGCGTTGGAGACGTCGGTCAGGTGCTGCCCGCCCTCGACCCCGCCGGTCATGTTCCACATGAGCCAGGAGTCGATGGTGCCCATGAGCAGCTCACCGCGCTCGGCCCGCTCGCGGGCGCCCTCGACGTTGTCCAGGATCCAGCGCACCTTCGGCCCGGCGAAGTAGGTGGCCAGCGGGAGCCCGACCCGGTCCTTGTACCGGTCGGCCCCGCCGCCCAGCGCGCCGAGCTGCTCGATGATCGCCGTGGTCCGGGTGTCCTGCCAGACGATGGCGTTGTGGACCGGCTCCCCCGTCGCGCGGTCCCAGACGACGGCGGTCTCCCGCTGGTTGGTGATGCCCACCGCGACGATGTCCGAGGTGCCGGCGTCGCTGCGGGCGATCGCCTGGCCGACCACCTCGCGGGTGTTCCGCCAGATCTCCACCGGGTCGTGCTCCACCCACCCGGCCCGCGGGAAGATCTGCGCGTGCTCCTTCTGGCCGACCGACACGACCGCGCCGTCGTGGTCGAAGAGCATGCAGCGGGTGCTGGTCGTGCCCTGGTCGATGGCTGCGACGTACTGCGGCATGGCCGTTCCTCTCGGTCGGGCGGTCTCCCGGGAACCCTGCCGGGTCAGCGGCGCCCGGCCCGGCGCCGGCGCGCCTTGTCGGCGTACATGTCGTCGTCGGCGGCCCGCACGACCCGCTCGTAGACCTCCTCGGGCTGCTCGCCGCCCTGCACCGTGCCGATGCCGATGCTGATGCCGACGGGCACCCGGGTGCCGCCGAGCTCCAGCGGCTCGGTGACCGTCGTGCGCAGCCGGTCGGCCAGGGCCTGGGCGTCGGCCCGCTCGGTGTTCTCGCAGACGATGCTGAACTCGTCCCCGCCCAGCCGGGCCGCGGTGTCGCTGGCCCGCAGCACCGAGCGCAGCCGGTCGGCGAAGGAGACGAGCACCAGGTCGCCCATGGGGTGGCCCAGCTCGTCGTTGATCGCCTTGAAGCCGTCCAGGTCGATGATCAGCACGCACGTGGGGGTGGCCTCGCGCCGGCCCCGGTCGAGCGCGTGCCGCAGCCGGTCGTGGAACAGCAGCCGGTTGGGCAGCCCGGTGAGCGGGTCGTGCAGCGAGCGGTGCACCAGCTGCGCCTCGAGCGCCTTGCGCTCGGTGATGTCCTCGACGATCAGGACGAGGTGCGCGGCCAGCCCCTCCGCGCTCTCGGCCACCCACGAGGCGGTGATCTGGACGGGGAGGTCGGTGCCGTCCGCGCGCCGCAGCCGGGTCTCGTGCCGCATCGGGCGCTCGGGGTTGGCCGTCAGGGTGGCGTACGCCTCCTGCGCGGCGAGGACCCAGTCCGGGTGCACGAGGTCCATCACCGGACGCCCGTGGAGCTCCTCCGCCGAGCGACCGGCCATCTCCGCGAGCGCCGGGTTGACGTCGAGGAGCAGCCCCCCGGGCGTCGTCAACGCGATCCCCATCGGCGCGTTGGCGAAGACGCTCCGCCGATCCGCCGGGGGCAGCGCGCCCGCCACCTCGATCACCCTCCACCTCCTGTGCCGGGTCCCATCTTGCTGGACACGCACGACGGTCCGCCCTCCGGACCGCCGGTCGCGGTTCCGGGACGCCTGATCGGGGGAACCCGGCGCGGGGAGGGGAGGATGCGGGGAGCAACCGGAGCCGGCGCCGAGGAGACGCAGATGAACGAGTTCGACCTGGTGCTGCCCAGCTCGGTCGACGTCCGCGAGGTGGGCATGCGCGACGGCCTGCAGCTGGAGGCCCCCGTCCCGCTGGAGGGCAAGCTCGCCATGCTGGAGGCGCTGGTGGCCACCGGCGTCCGCCGGATCGAGGCGACGTCGTTCGTCTCCCCCAGGGCGGTGCCCGCGCTCGCCGACGCCGACCAGCTCGCAGCGGAGCTGCAGCGGTGGCCGGGGGTGCACTGGTCCGCGCTGGTCGCCAACCCGCGGGGCGCCGTCCGCGCCGTCGACTGCGGGATCGCCGACCTGGAGTACGTGGTCTCCGCCTCCGACGGCCACAGCCGTGCCAACGCCGGGCGCAGCACCGCCGAGGCCGTCGCCGCGGTCGGCGAGATCGCCGCGCTCGCCCACGGCGCCGGCGGCTCCTTGGAGGTCATCATCGCCACCGCCTGGGACTGCCCCTTCGACGGGCGCACCCCGGTGGCGCGGACCGTCGACGTGGCGCGGGCGGCGGTCACGGCCGGTGCCGACCAGCTCTGCCTCGGCGACACCATCGGGACGACGACGCCGCTGCGCGTGGTCACCCTCGTCGACGCCGTCCGCCGCGCCTGCCCGGGCGTCGCCGTGGGCGTGCACTTCCACGACACCCGCGGCACCGGGCAGGCCAACGCCCTCGCCGCCGTGCAGGCCGGCGTGTCCCAGCTCGACGCCTCCGTCGGCGGGCTGGGCGGCTGCCCCTTCGCCCCGGGCGCGAGCGGCAACATCGCCACCGAGGAGCTGGTCTACATGCTGGAGGAGTCCGGGGTGCGCACCGGCCTGGACCTGGATGCGCTGCTGGCGGCCGCCCGCGTCACCGAGCAGGCCGTGGGGCACGAGCTGCCGAGCTCCCTGTACCGCGCCGGCGGCCGGTCGGTCCCCCGTGCGGCGGACGCGCGCTGATGGCCGTCCCCGAGCCGCCCCGGGTGGTCGACCCCCGGCTGATGCGCGACGTCCTCGGGCACTTCGCCTCCGGGGTCACCGTGGTCACCGCCGACGCCCCCGAGGGGCCGATCGGCTTCACCTGCCAGTCCTTCAGCTCGCTGTCGCTGGACCCGCCCCTGGTCGCGCTGGCCCCCGCCCGGACGTCGCGCACCTGGGCCCGGCTCCGCGAGATCGGCCGGTTCTGCGTCAACGTCCTCGCCGAGGGCCAGGACGCCGTCTCGCAGAACTTCGCCCGGTCCGGCACCGACAAGTTCGCCGGGGTCCCGTGGCGGCCCAGCCCGCACGGCTCCCCGGTGCTCGACGACGTCGTCGCCTGGATCGACGGCGAGCTGTGGGCCGAGTACGACGGCGGGGACCACACCATCGTCGTCGCCCGGGTGCTCGACCTGGGGGCGGTCCCCGACCGGCGGCCGCTGCTGTTCCACCGGGGCGGCTACGGCCTGCTGCGCGACGGCGAGGGCTGAGCACGGTTCCCGCCCCCGGGCGCGGGGCACCCACCGGGGCACACGTCCGGCGACGCGAGGAGGAACCGTGGGACTGCTCGACCGGCTCTTCGGCCGCAGGCGCCCGCACGAGGACCGCGGCCACGCGGGGTACGGCGGGGGCTACGGGGCTCCCGGCGGCCACGGCGGCGCCCCGGCGGGCCAGCCCTACGGCGCGCCGCAGCCGACCGCCGACGACCAGGCGATCGAGCGCTACCGCTACCTGCTGCGCACGGCGCCGCCCGACCAGATAGAGCAGGCGCACGCCGAGGCGTTCGCCCAGCTGACCCCGGAGCAGCGCGCCCAGGTGCTCGGCCGGCTGAGCGAGTCGGTGCCCGCCGGCGAGCGGCCGGCCGGTGACGACCCTCGGACGCTCGCCCGCGCCGCCACGCGGGCCGAGCTGCGGCAGCCCGGGTTCATGGAGCGCACCTTCGGCGGTCCCGGCGGCGGGCCGGGGTACGGCCCGGGGCGCGGGTACGGCGGGCCGGGCATGGGCAGCATGATCGGCGGCAGCATGCTCGGCACCATCGGCGGTCTGGTCATCGGCACGGCGGTCGCCGATGCGCTGTTCGACACCGGCCTCGGCGACGGCGGGCTCTTCGGCGGGAGCGACGAGGAGGCCTACGCCGCGGGGTACGAGGACGGTGCCGGCGGCTTCGAGGACCCCGGGGCCGGCTACGGCGGCGACTACGGCGGTGGCGACTTCGGCGGCGGGGACTTCGGCGGCGGGGACTTCTAGGCGCCGCGCCGCCGCCGGAGCAGCAGCAGGCCGAGCACCGGCAGCACCAGCGGCACGTACCCGTAACCGCGGCCGAACTCCGACCAGACCGTCTCGTCGGGGAACGCCGCCGGGTCGGCCAGTGACAGCGTGCCGATGACGAGCACGCCGGCCAGCTCGACCAGGATCGCGGCCAGTGCGGTGCGCCGGCCCCCGCGGCCGCCGCGGGCCAGCGCCACGGTGGCCACGACGTACACGGCCGCCGCGAACGCCGACAGCAGGTAGGCCAGCGGGGCCTCGTCGAACCGGGTGGCCAGCTGGACGCCGGCGCGAGCGCCCGCCGCGAGCGCGAAGATGCCGTAGAGCAGCACCAGCACGCGCGCGGGCCCGGCGGAACCCGGCGCCGCCGCCTCGGCGGGCCGGCCCAGCCCGCGGTCACGCACCCGTGGCCTCCCACAGCTGGAGCAGGCGCCACACCATGACGCCGACGGCGGCCGCCGCGACCGCGAGGACGGTGCCGGCCCAGCGGCTCCGCTCCGCCTGCGCCCACAGCACCCCCGCGACCGGGATGAGCAGCACACCGAACAGGTAGCCGAGGAACGTGGGGATGTCGGCGGGGGTGCCGTCGCCCATCCGCGCGAACGCCAGCACCGCCTGAAGGACCAGGAGCGCCTCCAGCAGGCCGGCGCCGGCGAGGTGCACCAGGCCGGTCCGGCGGCGCGCGACGGTGGACGCCAGCCCGGCGAGGACCACGAGGGCCGCCACGGCGGTGATCGCGACGACGAGGGCGGGGCTCACGATCGCGGCGCGGGCGGGACGGGGGCGAGCACGGCCCCATCCTCCCGCCCCCGGGGCGCGGGGCGGCTGCGGGGTCGCCGGCGCGGCTCGACCGGGTGTGCCGGCCGCGACCCCGGTGCGGACCGGCGTGGCAGGTTAGGCACACCTTAGTTAGGGCTCCCTAGCCTCAGTCCCCGACAGGAGCACCATGCGCACCGCCGCCCGGCCGCTCACGGCCCTCGCCCTCCCGCTCACCGCCGTCCTGGCGCTCTCCGCGTGCGGTGGTGACGCCGATGCCGAGACCGCCGCCCCCGCCGAGACGGAGACGGTCAGCTTCACCTGGGACCGGAACGTCGCCGGTGAGGACGAGGAGCCCGAGTACGAGCAGACGACCGTCGAGGTCCCGAAGAACCCCGGGAAGATCGTCACCTTCGACATCGCCAGCCTCGACACCATCGGCGCGCTCGGCGGCGAGATCGCCGGTGCCCCGCTCGACAACGTGCCGGACTACCTCCAGCAGTACCTGGCCGACGACGCCTTCAACGCCGGCACCCTCTTCGAGGCCGACCTCGTCGAGATCGAGGCGCAGCAGCCCGACCTCATCGTCGTCGCCAACCGCTCCGCGGCGCTGTGGGAGGACCTCAACGAGATCGCGCCCACCGTCGACCTGAGCCTCCGGGGCTCCTACACCGAGAACCTCGAGCGCAGCGCCACCTTCCTCGGCGAGGTGCTCGGCGCGGAGGAGGAGGCCGCCGCCGCGCTGGAGGAGATCGACGCCGGCATCGAGGAGGCGCGCGCCGCGACCGCCGACGCCGGCCCGGGCCTGGGCCTCATGGTCTCCGGCGGCGAGCTCAGCGCGCTGGCGCCCGCCGGCGCGGACGCCGTCGGACCCACTGTCCGCGGGGGCCTGATCTACGACGTCTTCGGCGTGGAGCCCGCGGTGGAGGACGTCGAGGCGGCCACCCACGGCGAGCCGGTCTCCTTCGAGTTCCTGCTCGAGGTCGACCCCGACACCCTCTGGGTCGTCGACCGGGACGCCGCCACCGGCGAGGCGGGCGCCCAGCCGGCCGCGGCGGTGCTCGACAACGAGATCGTCCGGCAGACGACCGCCGCCCGGGAGGACCAGATCGTCTACCTCGACCCGATGGCCTGGTACATCGTGTTCGGGGGCCTGGACTCGACGCAGATCATGATCGACGACGTCCTCCAGATCGCGGGGTGACCGCCCGGCACCGGGCCGCACGGCTGGCCCCCCGTCGCCCGTGACGACGCTCACCGCGACCCCGGCGAGCACCCCCACCCGGATGCGGTCCCGCCGCACCTGGGTGGGGGTGCTCATCGGCGTGCTGCTCGTGGTCCTCGCCGTCACGAGCCTGTTCGTCGGGGTCTCCGACGTCACCCCGGCGTCGTTGCTGGCCGGCGGCGCGCAGAGCGACGCGGCCTTCCTGCTGGTGGCCAGCCGCATCCCCCGGACCGTCGCCGTCGTCCTCGTCGGCGCCTCCCTCGGCATCGCGGGTCTCATCCTGCAGATGCTCGTGCGCAACAAGTTCGTGGAGCCCAGCACGACGGGCGTCACCGAGTTCGCGACCCTCGGCATGCTCGTCGCGATGATCTTCTTCCCGGGCATGGCCGTCTTCGGCAAGATGGGCGTCGCCGCGGTCTTCGGGCTGATCGGGACCTGGGTGTTCCTCCGGGTGGTCCGCTTCGTGCCCGTGCGGCAGCTGGTGCTCGTCCCGCTGGTCGGGCTCATGCTCGGCGGTGTCGTCGAGGCCGTGACGACCTTCTTCGCCTACCGCCTGGACCTGCTGCAGTCGCTGCAGCAGTGGTCGCTGGGCAGCTTCGCCAGCGTCATGCAGGGCCGCTACGAGCTGGTCTGGGTCGCGGGGCTCATGGTCGTCGTCGCCTGGGTCGCCGCCGACCGGTTCAGCGTCATCGGGCTCGGCGAGGAGTTCGCCACCAACCTCGGCCTGGACTACCGGCGCGTGGTCGCGATCGGGATGGTCGTCGTCGCGGTGATCACGGCGGCGGTGCTGGTCACCGCAGGCATGATCCCGTTCCTCGGGCTCGTCGTCCCCAACGTCGTGAGCCTGATCATCGGCGACAACGTCCGCCGCGCGGTCCCCTGGGTGGCCGGGCTGGGCGCGGTCTTCGTCGTCGCCTGCGACATCCTGGCGCGGGTCGTCCGCTTCCCCTACGAGATCCCGTTGTCGCTCGTCGTGGGCATCATCGGCGCCGCGCTGTTCCTCTGGCTGCTCCTGCGGAAGAAGAGCCGTGCTCACTGACCCCGCCCCGCAGACCGCCCCCCGCCGGACCTCCGCGCACCTCCGCGAGCGGTGGGCGCAGCCGCCCGTGCGGCTGGCGGTGCTCGGCGCCGCCGTGCTGGTTCTCGTCGTCGTCTACCTGTTCACGGACGTCCCCGGCTCGCTGCTCTTCGCGCTGGAGATCCGCAGCCTCGCCGTCGCGGCCATGGTCGTCGTCGCCACGGCCGTGGGGGTGTCCACGGTCGTGTTCCACACGATCACGCAGAACCGCATCCTCACCCCGTCGATCATGGGGTTCGACGCGTTCTACCGGTTGATCAGCACCGTGATCGTCTTCCTGTCGGGCTCCGCGTCGTTCCTGGCCTTCGACGCGCTCACCCTGTGGCTGGTCCAGGTCGCCGTCATGGTCGCGTTCAGCGTGCTGCTGTTCACCTGGCTGTTCGGCGGCAAGCGGCGCTCGCTGCACCTCATGCTGCTGGTGGGCATCGTGCTCGGGACCTTCTTCCGCGCGGTGACCGAGTGGATGCAGCGGATGCTCGACCCGCTGGACTTCCAGGTGCTCTCCGACTCGCTGTTCGCCTCGCTCACCCGGCCCGACGAGCTGCTGCTCGGGCTCACCGCGGGGCTGGTCGCGCTGGGCTGCGCCGCCGTCGTCCCCCTGCTGCGCACCCTCGACGTGCTGACCCTGGGCGCGCCGGCGGCCGTGGGGCTCGGCATCGAGCACCGGCGGGTCGTGATGGTGCTGTTCACGATCGTCTCGGTCATGGTCGCCGCCTCGACGGCGCTGGTCGGGCCGATCCTGTTCTTCGGGCTCATCGTGGCCAACCTGGCGTACTGGTACGCGGGGTCGTTCCGGCACGTGTGGACGCTGCCGTCGGCGGTGCTCCTCGGCATGGTGTGCCTGCTGGGCGGCCAGCTCGTCCTCGACCGCGTGCTCGACTTCGGCGGCACCCTGTCGGCGGTCATCGAGTTCTCCGGCGGCCTGTTCTTCCTCTACCTCGTGCTTCGGAAGGGGGCGCGGTGATCACGCTCGACAACGTCACCAAGCGCTACGGCGGCCAGGCGGTCGTCGACGACGTCTCGATCACCTTCGGCGCCGAGGGCGTCACCTCGCTCATCGGGCCGAACGGCGCGGGGAAGTCGACGCTGTTCGCCCTGGTGGGCCGGCTGATCGCGCCCGACGCCGGCCGCGTGGCGGTCGACGGCATGGACGTGGCGACGACGCCGTCCGCCCAGCTGGCGAAGGTCCTCGCCGTGCTGCGGCAGGACAACCAGGTCGCCGCCCGCCTGACCGTGCAGGACCTGGTCGAGTTCGGCCGCTTCCCGCACTCGCGGGGCCGGCTCACGGTGGTGGACCGCGACCACGTCGAGCGGGCGATCGGCTACCTGGACCTGGACCCCTACCGGCAGCGGTTCCTCGACGAGCTCTCCGGCGGGCAGCGCCAGCGGGCGTTCATCGCGATGGTGCTCGCGCAGGACACCGAGTACGTGCTGCTCGACGAGCCGCTGAACAACCTCGACCTGCGGCACATGACCGAGATCATGCGGCTGGTCCGGCAGATGGCCGACGACCTGGGCAAGCGGGTGGTCACGGTGCTGCACGACATCAACTTCGCGGCCACCTGGTCCGACCGCATCGTCGCGATGCGCGACGGCGCGGTCGTGGCGGACGCGGCCGCGCGCGACATCATGCGGCCCGAGGTGCTGGCGGCGGTCTACGACACCTCGGTCGACGTCCGGGAGATCGACGGCCGGCCGGTCGCCCTCTACTACGGCTGACCGGGCCGCCCCCTGGGCCACGATCGAGGCACCTGATCATGGCGCGTCCTCCCTCGCGGGGGGACGCGCTGCGGTGCGGGAGGACG
>NZ_SSXB01000099.1:0-12543 GCF_021698995.1 Blastococcus sp. KM273129
GCCGCACCGCACGCTCCCTCAGCGCCGGATCGATCTTCTTCGGCATGACGCCATCCTCCGTGACTCACAAGGAGGCGGCACAGAACCTGGGGCGCTTCAACAGTCCCACACCGTGCTGCTGACCAACCTGGCAAACCGGGTGTAGCCGATCCTGCGCTACGACCTAGGCGACAGCGTGCTCGTCCGCACCCACCCCTACCCCTGCGGCAGTCCCCTGCCGGCGGTTCAGGTGCACGGCCGCACCGCCGACGCGCTCATCTTTCCGGCCGCCCACGGAACCCCGGTCGCTATCACCCCGCTCACCCTCCCCGCCCTCCTCGACCGGGTGCCTGGCATCGAGCTTGCCCAAATCCGCCAGACGGCGCCGGCCGCGGTCGGCGTCGGGCTCCGGTCGACGCCGGAAGCCGACCGCACCGCGGTGTGGCGGACCCTGTCGGCGGAGATGACCACGCTGCTGCGCGGCCACGGCCTGCATGTCGCCGTCGTGCTCGATGACGAGCCACCGCGACCCTCCCCCGGCGGCAAGTACGGCTGATCGAACCGCTGCGGTGAACCGATCCCCCAACTGCCTCCGCCGGGTCAGCCGTTGGCGACTCGGTTGCCACCGGCGCCGGACGGCACATATCATCGCCCTGTGACGATGAAAGCGCGCATTAGTGTTGACGCGTCGCCGCCGACGGTCAACGAGGCGCAGGCGCTGTCCCCGGCGGCGTCGCTGTTCCACAGCTTGTCCGACCCGACCCGGCTGGCGATCCTGCGACATCTCGCCGTCGGCGAACACCGGGTCGTGGACCTGACGACGCACCTGGGCTTGGCCCAGTCCACCGTCTCCGCGCATCTGGCCTGCCTGCGCGACTGTGGACTGGTCACCTCCCGACCCCAGGGCCGCGCGTCGATGTTCTCTCTCGCGGCCGAGCCGCGCCTGATGGAGCTGCTGGCCGCCGCGGAGCGGCTACTCGCCGAGACCGGCGACGCCGTCGACCTCTGCCCCACCCACGGCTCCGCCGCCCGCACCGAGCGCGGCTAATGACAGTGCCGTCCGCCAGCACGCCGCCCCGGGCCTGGCCCGACCGGGTTCACATGCCAGCCGCGGTGTACGGCGTGCTCGGAGAGACCTCGGGACGAGAGCTGGACCGGAGACGCGCCTCTCATCCATCGGGCGTTCGGCGAGGAGACGACGACGTCGTCGGAGTTCCCACCGCCGTCCCCGGACCTCTAGCGGTGGCTCCTGCAGTGACCAGCCCCGTCCATAGCCCCGCCTGCTGATGTCCTCGGCCAGCCGCACCCATCGCGCGTTATGTGTGGATCGCGGCAGAGCCGACGCCTTGTATGGGTGCCCAGGTCATGAACAGGGCGAGTCGCGCCATCCCCGGGCCTGCCGCGACAGGCTCGCCTTCCGTACCCATGCCTCGTCGAGCACGGCCACCGGATAGAAGCCAGCGAGCAGCCACCGCGCCCCAGCAGGCCGACCACGGCGCCGGCCGACGTCGTCCCGATGGCGTTGAGCTGTACCCCGGGGATCTCCGGGCACGCTGATCACGTTCGTTCAGCCGTTGCAGCGCCGTCACCAGCGCAGCCGTGGCACCGGCCTCGTAGGCGTGAGCGATGCGCCGCTCATGACGCCCAGCGCGATCCGGACCTGCGGTCGAGCCGTCATGCCGGCTGGACCTTCGTGAGGCGCACACCGCTGCTGGGCGCTGCCGGCATCCTGGACAGGTCGATGCTGAGGTCCTGCAGGGGGACGTCGTAGGTCATGGCCGTCGTCAGCAGCCGGGCGGCGCGCTCCATCACCGAGATGGTGAGCCACTCACCCGCGCAGCGGTGCGCCGTGTCGTGGTCACCCCCGCCCTGTGGCACGAAGCGGTAGGGATCGCCGCCCCACCCCGCGAAGCGCTCGGGCCGGAAGGCGGCCGGCTCGTCCCAGATCCGGGGGTCGTGGTTGGTCGCGTAGATGTCGAGCAGGAACCAGGAGCCGACGGGAAAGTGCCGGCCCCGCCAGTCGAACTCCTCGCGCACGCGGCCGCCCACCATCGGGAAGAACGGGTAGTAGCGGCGTACCTCCTGCACGAACCAGCGGCGGTACTCCTCCTCGCCGCTGACCCTGGCTCGGCACTCCGGGTACTGGTGCAGTGCCACGGCGACGAAGGCGACATACCTGGCGACGGCGACGGTGGGCCGGAGCACGTTGATCAGCTCCACCGCGGCCACGTCGGCGTCGAGGAGGTGTCCTTCCGCATCGCGGTGCCAGGCCACCACGTGCGCCGCTCGGCCGTCTTCGACCTCGAGGTCGCCGCTGCGTACCCGTTCGACGACGTCGCGGACCCAGCGTTCGGCGCGGTGGCGGAGCACCTGTCCGCGAAGATTGCGCGGACCGACCGATCCGGCGCCCTCCACCATCGCGGCGAACTCGCGGGTCCGGGCAGCCACCTCCTCCTCGGCCAGCGGCACGCCGGCCCACGCGCACACCGCACGGCACAGCAATTCACGGACGGCGTCGAAGAGGCCGACCTCGCCGGCGGCCCCCCAGGCCGGCAGCGCACGCCGCCATTCCCGCTCGAGAAGGTCGCCGATCTCCTCGAGCGAGCCGGGTGTCATGAGGGACATGAACATCTGCTTGCGATGCGGGTGCGCCTCCTCGTCCAGCAATTCGACGCTGCCGAAGTCCTGCAGGAGGGTCAGCGTCGTGACGGGGAGCGCCCGGCGCCGGGTCATCCGGTCCGGCTCGTACAGCCACCGCGCCGCCTCCTCCCCGAAGGCGACGACGGCCTTCCGGAGCATCAGCCTGGTCTCGAAAGCGTCCGACGAGCAGCGGGCGAACCGGCGCCCCCCGAACGCGTACCCCTCCCGGAGGAGGGCCGCGCTGCTGTCGAACGCGTCGAGCCGCGGGATGTCGTCAGTCACGACCAGAGGTTCCTCTCCCGAAGGGCGAGCCAGATGGCGTACTTCCGTCGACGCCGATCTGCTTGCCGGGCTTACCAAACGCCGGGTACGGGCGCTCGCCGACCACCTGGACGTACCCCAGCGCATCATCACCAAGACCCCGACCGCTGACCTGGAGTTCCGGCGCCCCCATTGCCCTGTCCACCGCCGTGACCGCCCAGGCTTCAAGCAGGGGCAGGGCTCAAACGCGACATCCCGCTCGGTCTATCAGCCATCGTGGACGGTTGTCCTCCTGGCGGGCGGACACTTGCTGAACCTTGCGCGGCGGGATTCCACCCATCTCCCTCGGCGGCGCCATCTGATCCTGCCGTTCAGCGGCGTCGTCCGGCAGGTGTACGACCCCACGCGCGGTGAGAGTTGCGGCCGCGCCGAGCCACGGGAGCCGCATCCTCGTCCGACTCGCGAGGAGTCGGAGACGGAATCCTACGGCAGGGTTTGTCCCACCGCCCTCACGCCTACAGGCTTTAGTAGCACCGTCCGGAACTTCGATCTGTAGAACCGAGGAGAACCGATGAGCGAGTCGCTACAGCCGCCGTCCGAGCAACAGGGCCAGTCCCCGCAGCAGGAGAGCGGGCAGCATGGCCAGGTCCCGCAGCCGCCGTCGGTGCGGCAGCCGGTGACCGACGACAGCATCCGGGTCCGTCAGGTCAACCACTACCAGTTCTCCTGGGTCGCGCAGGAGCCGGGCGAGGAGGGCGTGTTCACGCTGCAGCTGGTGCTCGACCAGGGCGCCTGGGAGGAGGTCCTCACCGTGGACGCCGATGACGCTGACGTTCTGCAGGACCTGCTGTCGTCGAGCAAGCACGTGCAATACGACATCGGCCGGCGCACCCTGATGTTCGGCACCTCTGCGGTTGGTGAGGGTTGAGCGCCACCGCTGGATCGAGCAGTCGCCGCGAGGCCGGCTCCCGGTGCGTTCGGGAACCATCGCAAACGTAGTCGCTGGACCTCGGCCGGGGTTGGTCACCGGCAACGACGGCGACCGGGTGTGCTCGCTGCTGCCCATCCGGCGTGGCTGACAGTGTTGCAGTCATCGACCTGCCCGAGTTGGACCTGGGTCGCACCGCGGACGGCCGGCACCTGTTCGAGCGGCTGGTGAAGGCTGCGAAGTCAGACTGGCGTCGAGCGAGGGACCCGCGTGCGCAGCGGCGGGTCGACAACGTTCCGCAGGCCGTCAGCCACGAGCCCCATCACCAGCCCCCAGGCGCTGAGCACCGATGCCCGGGTCGCAACGCGGGAACAGCCCGCCGCCATCCGTCGGTCACCAGCCACGACGACTGGAGGTCGGCGCGGGGCACCGGCCGATACGCGAGCTCGCCCCGGGGTGCGCCGAGCGTGACGCTCTTGCAGTAGTTGATGGTCTGCCCTTGGCGGGACGGCGAACGGAGACGACATGGTCTGGCTATGGGTGCCCGCGTTGGTCATCGCGGCATTCGTCACGCGATGGGGCGCCGAGCAGCTCGCTGCGCCACTCAAGGCCGTGCGCCGTCGATACGGCTTCACCGGCGCGGCCGGCGGGCCGCTCGTCGCCCTGGGCAGCGCCAGCCCCGATGTCGGGATCAACACCGTGAGCGCCGTGACCGGAGCCGCCTCGATCGGCTTGGGCAGCATGCTCGGTTCGACGGTTGTCTCGATTCCGATCACCGTGGCTGTCGCGTTCGCTGCCTGCCGAAAGAACCGCCGCGATCAGGACAAGAATGCGCAGTCGGGCGGCCTGACGGTGGAGAAGGACTCGGTGCTCGTCGACGCCCTGCCCTACCTGGCCACCGTGGCTGTGTTCGCGCTGCTGATCCTGCCCGCTCCGTGGCGAGGCCTGCAGCTCATCGATGGCGTGATCGCGGTTTTGGTGTACGTCGCCTTCCTCACCCAGGCGCTGCTACGCGGGCGTGGCGGTCAGCGTGGCGAGGTCTCTTGGTCGACGAAGCAAACGCTGCGCGCGGTCGCCGGAGTTGCCGTCCTGGCGGTGGGCTCCTACATCCTGGTGACTGGAACCCGGCAGATCGGGTCCGCCCTCGGGCTGCAGCCCCTGGTCAGCGGCCTGTTCATCACGGCGTTCATGACCGCGCTGCCGCAGGTGTTCACCACCTGGTCGGTGGTCCGCAGCGGTCAGGTGACCAGCGGAGTCACCAGCGTGTTCGCCGACCACGCCATGACCTTCACGCTCGCTGTACTCCCGCTCGCGATCGTCGGCGTGTCCGTGGACGACTATCCGATCGTCCTCGTCGTCATGGGCTTCGTCGCACTCATGCCCATCCTGTTCGCCGTCCTCAGCCGGCGCCACAAGCAGGGTGATCAGTACGCCCTGCTCTTTCGGGACGTACTGGTCTTCGGGGTGGCCGTTGTGGTCTACATCGCAGTGGTCGGGTTCATGCTCGTGGTCACGTAGCCGACTGTCCGCTGAGCCCCGCGAGGACGGTGAAGGAGCTCCTCTAGACTAGGTCCTCGGCCGTGGTAGTCATGCCCTGAACTCCTCGGGAAGGGCTGCGCGACCGGCCTCGGATCCGTCGTCTTTCGGGCGCGGCTTATTCGCTAGTCGGCGTCGAGCCGCGCGGGGGCTGGTGGGTGGGGCGGAGCCGGCCCTTACTCGACGGCCGATCCCTCAGCCCCGCGTTGGGCGGCAGCCCGCGACTCGCCCTCGTCGCTGCGCCAGGTGGTGATCGCGAACAGCAGGCCACCGGTGACGATCGCCGTGTCGGCGAGGTTGAACGTCGGCCACCACCCGGTGTGCAGATAGTCGGTGACCACACCGTCCGCAGCTCGGTCGGCCAGATTGGCCACCGCACCACCGAGGATGAGAGCCAGCGCGGCCAGCTGGCCACGGCTCCCCTGAGAAGCCGTGCGCCAGGCGAACACGGCCACCGCGGTGGTGATCACGGCGGTGACGGCGATGACGAGCCAGGCGGGAGCCTCGGCGCCGAGCGAGAACGCGACGCCGGGGTTGTAGCCCAGCCGCAGATCCACCGGTCCGAGCTCCACCCCGGTCGCCGACAGTCGATTCTGCGCCCATGCCTTCGCAGTGAGATCCACCGCCGCGACGCCCGCGGCCACGGCGGCCAGCGCAAGGCGCCGCCGGGCAACGCCCCGCCGGCGCCCGGCGTCCTCGGCCGGGATCACCGGAGTGCGCCGGTCATCTCGACCGGCGTCGGCCGCACCGGCGCGGCCGGCGACGCGGGCAGTGGCTTGGTGCGGCCGGCCCGGACCCCGTTGGCGATGACGAAGACCTCGGCGATCTCGTGGACGAGGACGACCGCCGCGAGGCCGAGGACGCCGAACAGGGCCAGCGGCATCAGGCCGACGACGATGCCCAGGGACAGGGCGACGTTCTGCAGCATGATCCGGCGGGCGCGGCGGGCGTGGCTGAAGGCCTGCGGCAGGTGTCGCAGGTCCTCTCCCATGAGCGCGACGTCGGCGGTCTCGATGGCGACGTCGGTGCCCATCGCACCCATCGCGATGCCCAGGTCCGCGGTGGCCAAGGCGGGGGCGTCGTTGACGCCGTCGCCCACCATCGCGGTGCGCCGCTGGGCACGCAGGTCGGCCACCAGGCGCGACTTGTCCTCCGGGCGCAACTCGGCATGCACATGCTCGATGCCGGCCTCGCCGGCCAGGGCGGTGGCGGTGGCGGTGTTGTCGCCGGTGAGCATGGCCACGGTGTAGCCGTCGCGACGCAGCCGGGCGACGACCTCGGCGGCCTCCGGGCGGAGCTCGTCGCGGACGGCGACCGCGCCGAACAGCTGCCCGTCGACCTCGACCAGCACCGCGGTGGCGCCGGCGTGCTGCATCCGCTGCACGTCACCGGCCAGCGGGCCCGGCTCGATCCAGCCGGGACGACCCAGCCGCGCCGGCCGCCCGTCCACCAGGCCGACCAACCCGGCCCCCACCACCGCCTGCACCTCGGCGGCCGACGTCACCGCGGGAACCGCGGCGAGGATGGCCCGGGCCAGAGGGTGCTCGCTGCGGGCCTCCAGCGCCGCGGCGACGTCCAGGACCTGCTCCCGGGTCACGCCGGGGGCGGCGGCCACCTCGACCACGGCGGGCCGGTTGCGGGTCAGCGTGCCGGTCTTGTCCAGCGCGAGACCGCGGATGCGGCCGAGGGCCTCCAGCGCGGCGCCGCCCTTGACCAGCACCCCCTGGCGGCTGGCGGCGCCGACGGCGGCGACGACGGTGACGGGCACGGAGATCGCCAGGGCGCACGGAGACGCCGCGACCAGCACGACCAGGGCGCGCTCGATCCACACGCTGGGGTCCCCGAGCAGGCTGCCGAGCGCGGCGATGACCGCGGCGGCGATCATGACGCCCGGTACCAGCGGCTTGGCGATCCGATCGGCCAGCCGCTGGGCCTCGCCCTTGCGAGACTGTTCGTCCTCCACGATGCGCACGATGCGGGCCAGGGAGTTGTCCTCGGCGGTGGTGGTGACCTGCACCTCCAGCACGCCGGTGCCGTTGATCGATCCGGCGAAGACCTCATCGCCCGGCCCGGCCTCCACCGGCACCGACTCGCCCGTGATCGCCGAGACGTCCAGAGCGGTGCGCCCGCTGCCGATGACCCCGTCGGTGGCGATCCGCTCGCCCGGCTTGACCAACATGACGTCGCCGATCCGCAGCTCGGCGGGGGCCACGACCTGCTCCACCCCGCCGCGCAGGACGGTCGCCTGCTCCGGCACCAGGGACAGCAGCGCGCGCAGTCCGCGCCGGGTCTTGGCCAGCGAGTACTCCTCAAGGCCCTCGCTGATGGAGTACAGGAAGGCCAGCATGGCCGCCTCGCCGACCTCGCCGAGCAGCACCGCGCCGACCGCGGCGATGGTCATCAGCGTGCCGACGCCGATCTTGCCCTGCGCCAACCGGCGCAGCGTGGACGGCACGAAGGTCCAGGCGCCGACCGCCAGGGCGGCGAACTCGAGGCCGAGCTGCAGGCCCGAGCGGTCGGTGGCGCCGGCGATCAACCCGGCGACCAGTAGCACTCCGGCGACCGCGGCGGCCTGGAGCTCCCGCACCTGCCACAACCGTTCGGCTTCGTGCTCCTCGCCTTCCTGGCCGACGGGGGTCGTCTCGTCGGCGCTGCAGCCGCAGGCGTCGCTCATCGGGTGTTCTCCTCATGGCGGGAAGTCGGGGTGGCTCTGTCAGTGCGGGGCTTGTCCTGGGCGTCGCCCTGGCCAGCCGACGGCGACGCCCGAGAGGGCTCCGCTCAAGCCGCGGAACAGCGCAGTCGCCGGTGCGGGTGCCGCAAGGTCGCGGGCTCCGACGGCCCTTCAATCATCGGCACTGGTCGATGATAACGAAACTCGGGAGTGGGACAAGGTGCGGTCATGCATCGGCGTGGTCACGCGCGTCAGCACGGTCACAGGACCCCACGTGGTGATGCGCTCGGCTCCGCTGCGCCTTCAGGTTCAGGGCACCCGGGGTCAGCCCCGCGGACGGTGCCCACGACGCCGGGTGGACTGCTGGACGCCCGAGTGTGACGGAGCGTTCGCTCGAGGCCGTCAGACGACCGACTGCAAGGCGCCATGGGCGACAGCCGACACCTTTCGCGCCCGCCGCAAAAAATGCGGGGCCGCGCTGGCGGTTCGAGGGCCGTACGGGCGCTCAGAGCCCATCACGCCGGGCGGATCCGGTTCACCGGTTGTGACGACCGGGATCTGGAATCAGACGGCGAGGGTCCGACCGGACCGGCGGCGTATCAGTCGACGCCGCCGTAGGAGTGCAGACCGGTCGAGACGAGGTTCACGAAGAGGAGGTTGAAGACGAGGCTGGCGAAGGCGAGGAGGTTGATCCAGGCGGCGGGCTGACCGCGCCATCCGGCGGTGCTGCGCGCATGGAGGTAGGCGGCATAGAGCGCCCAGGAGATGAAGGCCCACGTCTCCTTGGGATCCCAGCCCCAGAACCGACCCCAGGCGCTCTCGGCCCAGATCGCTCCGGCGATGACGGCGAAGGTCCAGATGGGAAAGCCGAAGATGGCCGTGCGGTGCGCGACGCGGTCGAGCACGGCGGCGGCAGGCAGCTTCACGGCGAGGCCGGTCGATTGCGGCCCGTCCGCCGGGAACCGCTTGTCGTGACGAACTCTGGCGAGGTAGAGGGCGCTGGCCACGCCGCTGACCATGAAGATCCCGAAGGACATGATCGCCGCGGAGACGTGCACCACCAGCCAGTCTGAGCGAAGCGCGGCGATCAGCGGGCCCGCGGCGGCATAGAGGTAGAGGCCGATCAGAACGAGACCGAAGACGGCAAGGCCGAGAACGAACGCACCGATGCGACGAACCCCGGGGACGCGCATGGCCACCACGAGATAAGCCACGACACCGACGAGCACTGAGGCGGTCCCGAACTCATACATGTTGCCCCAGGGCACCCGACCGGTGGCGGCGCTGCGGGTGATGAGCACACCGGCGTGGAGGACCGCGCCGAGACCTGTCAGGACCAGGCCGGCGAGACCCCAGCGGTGGGTAGATGCGTCGGACTCCCTCGCCGGCGACGGGTCCTCGGCGTACCGGGCCTCGTCGCCGGGAGCGGGGGCGCCGACGCGGGCGACGGTCGAGGGGCGCCGTTCGGCCCGCAGGGTGTCGCGGCGCCCGAAAGCCAGTTCGGCACTGAACGCCACCAGCGCCACCGAATAGACGGCGATCGCGGCGCTGAACAGGGAGTCCGACAGCGCGGACAGCCCATCGGGTGTCATACCGGGGTCCTTCCTGGGCGCCGGTGGCGCTGGCGGTTGATAACGCTGGCGGGTGGTAAACGGCAAGAGGCTCAGCAGCAAGGGCGCAGCGAGCGGTGCGGCGCCTCTGTCGAGCTTGACAATGCCGTCCATCCTCGCAGGGGCGCCTACCAGGAGCGTAGAGACCCAGGCTCGAAACACGGCCGGCTACCGCGAACGGCGAAAGGACCCACTCAAGCCGCTCCGTGTAGCTCCCCGCATTCATGACCGGGCACGGCGACCCGAGCCCGGCTTCTACTAAGGCGGCCCGTACCGTGTCGACCTAACCCTCGCCCCGGCCGACCACGCCGCCTGGTCCGGGTCAGCAGCGACCGGGCGCCGGCGCAGGCAGCCCGCGTGAAGGAGCCGCCGTGAGCAAGTGCGAGAGGGCCCGGCCCTGTCTGACGGCGACTGTCCGCAGCCGGGCCGCAGCGAGGATGCCGTGACCGACCTGCAGACGCGCCCGGTACGGCCGCCGGTCACGACCTCCCGAGGCCCGCTGCTGCACCAGCTCGGACGGTGGCTGCTGCGCCGCTGGCGGTGGTTGACGAGCATGCGGACGGCGGTGGTGCTGCTGTTCCTGCTGGCGCTGGCGGCTGTGCCCGGCTCGCTGTTCCCGCAGCGGTCGCTGACCCCCAGCGCGGTAGCAGGGTTCTTCCGGGAGAACCCGGATCTGGCGCCTGTCCTCGATACGATGGGGATGTTCGAGGTCTTCTCCAGCCCGTGGTTCTCGGCGGTCTACCTCCTGCTGTTCATCTCACTGATCGGTTGCCTGGTGCCGCGCTGCATCGAGCACCTGCGGGCTCTTCGGGCCGATCCGCCGCCCGTGCCACGGCATCTGCACCGGCTCCCGGTTCACAGCGCCGACGAGGTGTCGCTGCCCGCGGAGGCCGCGGCCGAGCGAGTGGAGGCCGACCTGCGATCGGCGCGGTTCCGGGTGTCCCGGCGCAGCACCGACGCGGGCGTGGAGATCTCGGCCGAACGCGGCCGCGTCAAGGAGACCGGCAACCTCGTCTTCCACCTCTCACTGCTGGCCCTGCTGGTGGCCTTGGCCGGCGGAAAGCTGTGGGGCTACGAGGGCAGCATCCTGGTCACCGAGGGCGACGGCTTCTGCAACTCCTTCCAGCAGTACGACCGGTACGTCGCCGGGCCGTTGGTCGATCCGGACACCTTGACGCCGCTCTGCTTCGACCTGGAGGACTTCCGCGCCACGTACGAGCTCAACGGCACGCCGGCCTCGTTCACCGCGGACATCGGCGTTCAGGCCGAACCGGGAGCACCCACAGAGCAGACGAGGATCGGGGTCAACGACCCCTTCCGCTCCGATGGCGACCGCCTGTACGTGACCGGGCACGGCTTCACCCCCCTGTTCACCGTGACGCTGCCCGACGGTCAGGTCTTCGAGGAGCTCTCGGCGCCTTTCCTTCCCCGGGACAGCGCGACGTTCGCCAGCGAAGGCGTGGTGAAGTTGCCTGACCTCCGGGACGGCTCCGGCGACGGCTTCGCCCTGGAGGGCTTCTTTGCCCCGACCGGCCTGGTCCAGGGCGGCGTCCTGACGTCCGTGGACGCGCGACCCCTCAACCCGCAGGTCGCCGTCATCGGCTACCGCGGCTACCTGGGCTTGGACAGCGGCGCTCCACAGTCGGTGTTCTCACTGGACCAACGGCAGATCGACGTGGGGGCCCTGAACCGGATCGGGGAGGCCAACCTGGGCGTCGGGGAGAGCGCGGAGTTCGAGGACGGCACCGTGGTCCGGTTCGATGGGTTCCGGGAGTTCGCGGCCTTGCAGGTCTCTCACGATCCGGGGCAGGTCGGCGTCCTCATCAGCGCGATCACCATGCTGCTCGGGCTCTTGGTCACCCTGCTGGTGCGCCGTGAACGAGTGTTCGCCCGGATTACCGGCACGCAGCCGTCCGGCTCCGGCGGCGGTCGATCAACGACGTTGTCGCTGGCCGGACTTGCACAGGGCGGGAACGGCGACGTGCGCGAACGACTCCGCGGACTGTCCACCAGCCTGGTCGATGACAGCAAGCCCAGGCAACCCCGTGGCAGTTGACTCCGGGGTGGTTGGCCAGGGCGCACAGGACCGGTCCTCGCATGGGGATCGACCACGGACTTCTCCACGCGTCCCGAGGCGCGCTGGCGCCTTCCCCCGGGCTCCAGCTGTCAGGCGCAGCAGGAGGTCGACATCTCGTTTGGAGACAGCCGGCGGTCAATGCACACACTCTCGGGCTTAAGTCAGACCCGGCACCAGATGTCGGCGCCCGAGCGCCGGCTCTCGCCTTGTCGTTCAGCCGTTCATTCAGGGTTCAGTGATCCTGTGCAGTGATGACTCCCACGCGATCCGACCGCTCCGGGTCGACGGATGACGACTGGGGCCGGGAACCGGGCCGACGGCCCCCACTGCCGTCCTGGGTTCCGTTGGCGTGGTGGGCCGCTCTAGCTGTAGTGCCCCGCGAGGTTGTTGACGGGGATGCGGCTGATCGGAGGGCGTCCGCCGAGTGCGGTGTGGGCTCGGTGATGGTTGTAGGTGTGCAGCCAGCCGGGCAAGGCCTCGGCGCGGTGTTGGCTGGAGTCGAAGGGCTGGGCGTAGGCCCATTCGGTGAGCAGGGTGCGGTTGAGCCGCTCGACCTTGCCGTTGGTCTGCGGCCGGTAGGGCCGGGTCCGCTTGTGGCTGATCGAAGCGGCGAGTAGGTGTTCGCGCCAGTGCCGGGATCGGTAGCAGGCGCCGTTGTCGGTCAGTACGCGTTCGACGGTGATGCCGTGGCGGGCGAAGAAGGCCTGCGCCCGAGTCCAGAAGGCCACCGCGGTGGCGGCCTGCTCGTCGGGCAGCACCTCGCAGTAGGCCAGCCGGGAATGGTCGTCGACGGCGGAGTGAAGCGCCCCAGGTTTCGTGCCGCTCTCATACGGGCTGCTCC
>NZ_SSXB01000100.1:0-12306 GCF_021698995.1 Blastococcus sp. KM273129
GCCGAGGACCCGGAGGAGGGGGGCACGGCCGGGGGCGACGGCGGGCCCGTGCGGTCGCTGCGGACCCGCGTGGTCGACGGCGCCTGCGTCTTCCTCAACCGCCCGGGGTTCGCCGGCGGCACGGGGTGCGCCCTGCACCGGATGGCGCTGCGCACCGGGCTGCACCCCCTGACGACCAAGCCGGACGTGTGCTGGCAGCTGCCCGTGCGCCGCGAGCAGGAGCACGTGGACCGGCCCGACGGCACCCGGGTGCTGGTGTCGACGATCGGCGAGTTCGACCGGCGCGGCTGGGGGCCGGGCGGCCACGACCTGCACTGGTGGTGCACCGGCTCGCCGACCGCGCACGTCTCCCCCGTGCCGCTGGTGGAGACCTACGCCGCGGAGCTGGTCGCGCTGCTGGGGGGACCGGCCTACGAGGAGCTACGCCGGCTGACCGAGCTGCGGCTCGACCAGGGCCTGATCGCCCCCCACCCGGCCAGTCCCGCCCTCGCCGGGCCGGTGCCCGTCCAGCTGCACCGGCGCCGCCCCGAGGCGTGACACCGCACCGGCCCGGAAGGTCTGCCGGTAGGCCCGGGGGGAGACCCCGCGGCGGCGGGTGAACTGCTCGCGCAGCCCGGCCGCCGTCCCGAAGCCGACCAGCCGGGCGATCTCCTCCACCGGGGCGTCGCTGTTCTCCAGCAGCTCCTCGGCCGCTGCGAGCCGCTGGGCGAGCAGCCACGCGTGCGGCGTGGTGCCCGTGGTGGCCTTGAAGCGCCGGGCGAAGCTGCGCGGGCTCATCAGCGCCCGCCGGGCGAGGACGTCGACCGAGAGGTCCTCGGCGAGGTGCCGGCCGGCCCACTCCAGGACCAGGCCGAGCAGGTCGTCGGAGCAGGCCGGGACCGGCGCGTCGATGAACTGCGCCTGCCCGCCGTCGCGGTGCGGCGGGACGACCATCTCTCGGGCCAGCGCGTTGGCCGCGGCCGCACCCCACTCCCGGCGCAGCAGGTGCAGCAGCGCGTCGACGCCGGCCGCCGTGCCGGCCCCGGTGATGACCTGGCCGTTGTCGACGTAGAGGACCGAGGGGTCGACGTCCAGCGCGGGGAACCGCGTCGCGAGCTCGCCGGCGTACTTCCAGTGCGTGGTCACCCGCCGGCCGTCCAGCAGCCCGGCGGCGGCGAGCACGAAGGCGCCGGTGCAGTGGCTCACCAGGATCGCGCCGCGGGCGGCCGCGGCCCGGAGGGCGTCGAGCAGGGCCGAGGAGGGGTCCTCCTCGAACACCTCCCAGGCCGTGACCAGCACGATGTCGGAGCGCTCGAGCCGCTCGAGGCCCTGCTCCACGACGATCGGGATGCCGGTGTCGGTGCGCAGCACGCCGGGCCGCTCGGTGACCAGCGCGAAGTCGAAGGCGGGCAGCCCCAGGGCCCGGCGGTCGTAGCCGAACACCTCGGCCGCGACGCCGACCCCGAAGCTGCCGACGAGACCGTCGGCCACGACCGCGCTGACGACGACGGGGGCCGCGCCGGTGTCGAGCGCGACGGGCAGGCTGCTGGTCATGCCCTGCATGATGGCAGAAAAGCTGCGGTAGTGGTCACTCCCGCCACTCGTGCGAGCGGGTGGACGGCGCCACGCTTCTCCCATGTTGCTGATCACCTGCCCCGTGACCCGGACCGACGAGCTGGTCGCCGACCGGCGCATCCGGTCGGTCACCAACCACCGGACGCACATCGCGCTGCACGTCGAGTGCCCCGCCTGCGGCGCGGTCCACGCCTACCCGACCGGCCGCCGGTGGGCGGCGACGCGGGCCGCCCGTGCCGCCGCTGCCGCTCGACAGGCGCCGGAGCTGCACCCTGCCTAGCATCGAACACATGAGCGAAGCCAACTCCGCCGACCAGACCACCGAGAAGGACCCGGACGACTGGGTCACCGGGGACGAGCCCGCCACCGGTGCCCAGAAGAGCTACCTCGAGACGCTGGCGCGGGGCACCGGCGAGGAGATCCCCGAGGACATCTCGAAGGCCGACGCGTCCAAGAAGATCGACGACCTCAAGGACGACTGACGAGACGCCCGTCCGCCCGCCGCCCCTCGGCGCGCCGGGGGTGAGGTCGGACGGGCCTACGCCTCGAGCTTGTAGCCCAGGCCCCGCACCGTCAGCAGGTACTTCGGGTTCGCGGGGTCGGGCTCCAGCTTGGCCCGCAGCCGCTTGACGTGGACGTCGAGGGTCTTGGTGTCACCCACGTAGTCCGACCCCCACACGCGGTCGATCAGCTGCGCCCGGGTGAGCACGCGGCCGGCGTTGCGGAGCAGGAGCTCCAGCAGGTCGAACTCCTTGAGCGGCAGCGCCACCTGCTCGCCGTCCACCGCGACCACGTGCCGCTCGACGTCCATGCGGACCGGCCCGGCGGCCAGCACGCCACCCTCGGCGGGGGCCGCCTCGGCGGCCTCCCCCCGGCGACGCAGCACGGCCCTGATGCGGGCGACCAGCTCCCGCGCCGAGTACGGCTTGGTCACGTAGTCGTCGGCGCCCAGCTCGAGGCCGACCACCTTGTCGATCTCGGCGTCCTTGGCGGTCAGCATGATGATCGGCACGTTGCTGCGGGCGCGCAGCATGCGGCAGACCTCCGTCCCGGGCAGGCCGGGGAGCATGAGGTCGAGCAGCACGATGTCGGCGCCGCCGCGGTCGAACTCCGCCAGGGCGTCGGGCCCGGTGGCGGCCACGACCGTCTCGAAGCCCTCCCGCCGGAGCATGTAGGACAGGGCGTCGGAGAAGGACTCCTCGTCCTCGACGACCAGGACTCGGGTCATGAGTGCTCGTTCTCCAGATTCTCCGTTGCGGAGGCGGGCGATCCCGCCGCCGGGTTCTCCGCGGCACCGGCGAGCGGGATGCGCAGGGTGAACGTCGACCCCAGCCCCTCCTCGCTCCAGACCGTCACCGAACCACCGTGGTTGCTGGCCACGTGCTTGACGATCGCCAGCCCCAGCCCCGTTCCGCCGGTGCTGCTGGCACGGGACTGGTCCACGCGGTAGAAGCGCTCGAACACCCGGTGCCGGTCGGCCCGCGGGATGCCGATGCCGCTGTCGGTCACCGCGATCTCGGCGAACCCCGACCGCGCGCGGGCCGCGACCGCGACCCGGCTGCTGCCGGTGCTGTACGCCACGGCGTTGGCCAGCAGGTTGGTGACCGCGGTGACCAGCTGGCTCTCCACCCCGCGCACCACCAGGCCCGCCTGCCCGCCGAGCACGATCTCCAGCCCCTTGGCGCGGGCCGCGGTGCGCGTGCGGTCCACCGCCTCCCCGAGCACCCGGTCCACCTCCACGGGCACCAGCTCCGGCAGCGGCTCGCCGCCCTGCAGCCGGGAGAGGTCGATCAGCTCGCGCACGAGCCGGCCCAGCCGGTCGGCCTCGTGGGCGATCCGCGCCGCGAAGCGCTGCACCGCCTCGGGGTCGTCGGCGGCGCCCTCGATCGCCTCGGCGAGCAGGGCCAGCGCCCCCACCGGCGTCTTCAGCTCGTGTCCGACGTTCGCCACGAAGTCGCGACGGACGGCCTCCACCCGGCGCGCCTCCGTGACGTCCTGCAGCACCAGCGCGACCGGCCCCGCCGGCGTGCCGGCGTCCCCGTCGAGCCGGATCCCGTGGACGCCGACCAGCCGCGGCCCCGCGCCGACCAGGTCACCGGGCAGCCGGACGTCGGCCCGCCGGGTGCCCCCGCCGCGCACCGCCCGGGCCAGGGCGAGCAGCTCCGGCACCAGCAGGCGGGTGCCCCGGACGACACCCAGCGCGCGGGCCGCGGGGTTGGCCAGCAGCACGGCGTCGTCGATGCCCACGACGACGAGGGCCGGATCCATCAGGTCCACGAGCCGCCGCGCCAGCGCCGCCTCGGGCGGTGGGACGGACGCCCCGTCGAGGGGGCGGCGCCCGCGGTCGGCGCGGGAGCGGAGGATGACGGTGGCGGCCACCACCCCACCCAGGAGGAGGCCGACCACCAGGGCGACCAGTGGACTCACGGCCCAGATGCTAGGTGGGCCGCGGCGAGGCACCATGATCAGGCGAGAGGTTCACCGCTCGGACGGGTCACTGTTCACCGCCGGGTGGGGCGGAGTTCACCCCACCGCGGCCGGATCAGCCCCGGCCGCGCCTACTGTCGCCGGGGAACCACGACGAGAGGACGACCGTGCGGGACAGCTACCACGAGGAACTCGACGACATCAACACCTGCCTGGTGGAGATGGCCAACTCCGTGGGCTCGCAGATGAGCACGGCCACCACGGCGCTCCTGGACGCCGATGTCGCCCTGGCCGACCTGGTGATCGCCGGCGACGACCAGATCGACGCGACCCGCGAGAGCATCGAGCAGCGCACCTTCACGCTGCTCGCCCGCCAGCAGCCGGTGGCCGGCGACCTGCGGACCATCACGACCGCCATGCGCATCGTCGCCGACCTCGAGCGGATGGGCGACCTCGCCGCCCACATCGCCAAGGTGGCGCGCATGCGCTTCCCCGACCACGCGGTGCCGCAGGAGGTCCGGCCGGCCTTCCTCGAGGCGGGCAACGTGGCGGAGCTGCTCATCACCAAGACCGCGACCGTCATCGCCAAGCGCGACGTCGAGGCCGCCCAGGAGCTGGAGACGGACGACGACGCGATGGATCAGATCCACCGCGGGCTGTTCCGCCAGCTGCTGAGCGAGGACTGGCCGCACGGCATCGAGTCGGCCATCGACATCACGCTGCTCGGCCGCTACTACGAGCGCTTCGCCGACCACGCGGTCAGCGTCGCCCGCCGGGTCTGCTACCTGGTCACCGGCGAGCGCTACGACTCCGCGGTCTCGTCAGCCTCCGGCTGACACCGCTGCCATCACACTGCCGTCCTCCGGGCGGCACCGCGGCCAGGAGCCGCGCCCGTTGCGCTGAACCCTGCCCTGCCGACTCCTCGGCAACCCTGCGGGCCCCGCTCGCCGCGGCGCCTCGCAGGGCGGCTCCAGCGCTGACGAGGGGACCCTCCGGGCCCCCTCGTCAGCGCTTGCCCTGGTTCCTGACCGCCTCGATGGCGGCTGCCGCGGCGTCGGGGTCGAGGTACTCGCCGCCGGGCTTCACCGGGCGCAGGTCGTCGTCGAGGTCGTAGCGCAGGGGCACGCCGGTCGGGATGTTGAGGCCCACCACCTCGTCGTCCGCCATGCCGTCGAGGTGCTTCACCAGCGCCCGCAGGCTGTTGCCGTGGGCGGCGACCAGCACGGTCTGGCCCAGCCGCAGGTCCGGGACGATCGCGTCGTACCAGTAGGGCAGCATCCGCACGACGACGTCGGCCAGGCACTCGGTCGCAGGCCGCGCCTCCGGCGGCAGGAACGCGTAGCGCGCGTCGCCGTCCTGGCTGTACTCGCTGCCCGGCTCGATGGGCGGCGGCGGGGTGTCGTAGGACCGCCGCCAGGTCATGAACTGCTCCTCGCCGAACTCGGCGAGCGTGGCGGCCTTGTCCTTGCCCTGCAGCGCGCCGTAGTGCCGCTCGTTCAGCCGCCAGGAGCGCTTGACCGGGATCCACTGCCGGTCGGCCTCGTGCAGCGCGAGCTCGGCGGTCATGATCGCCCGGCGCAGCAGCGAGGTGTGCGAGACGTCGGGCAGCAGCCCGTGCTCGGCCATCAGCCGTCCGCCGCGGGCGGCCTCCTCGCGCCCCTGCTCGGTGAGCGGCACGTCCACCCAGCCGGTGAAGAGGTTGGCCTTGTTCCACTCGCTCTCGCCGTGGCGGAGCAGCACCAGGGTTCCCGTGGAGGTCGTCACGGCGATCATCCTGCCCGACGCCGCCGCCACGGGCAGCGGGACGGGTCGGCCCCGCGGCACCGCGGTCCGGACCCGTTCCCTCCGGGTCAGCGCGGATCCGGCGCCGGCTTCGGGCGGCCGGGCAGCCAGATCAGCACCACGACCGCCGCGACCAGGGTGGCGGTGGCGGTGCCGATCGCCGTCAGGTGCATCGCGGTCACGAAGGCGTCGCGGGCCGGGTCGACGACCGCGACCGCGGCCCGGGCCACCTCCGGCGTCCCCTCCGCCTGCGCCCGGCGCACGGCCTCCAGCGTGGCGACGACGGACTGCCGGGCGTCGTCGCGCGCGCCCGCCGGCAGCCCGTCGGCCGCCGACCCCAGCTGCGCGGCGTAGGTCGCCGCGAGCAGCGAACCCAGGATCGCGACCCCGAGGGCGCCGCCGACCTGCCGGACCGAGTTGTTGACCGCGGCCCCGGCGCCGGCCTTCTCCCGCGGCACCACGGACATGATCGACTCGGTCGCGGGCGCCATGACCGCGCCCATGCCCAGCCCCTGGACGGAGAGCACCACCAGGAGCAGCCAGACCGGCGAGGTCAGGTCGAGCAGCTGCACCCCGAGGAAGGACAGGGTGATCAGCAGGAAGCCGGTCGCGCAGACGGCCTTGGCCCCGAACCGCTCGGCCAGCCCGGAACTCCGAGGAGCCATGAGCGCCATGCCGAGCGCGACCGGGATCAGCGCCGCGCCGCTCTGCAGCGGGGAGTAGCCGCGCACGCCCTGCAGGTAGAACACCAGGTAGAACGTCGCGCCGAGCAGCGCGAAGAAGTTCAGGCCCAGCGCCGCCGCGGCGGCGGAGAAGGCCGGGTTGCGGAACAGCGAGACGTCGAGCGCCGGGTGGGCCGACCGGCGCTGCAGCCAGACGAAGACCGCGAGCAGGACCAGGCCGCCCAGGAGCGGCACGAGGACACCCGGCGTCGTCCAGCCCGCGCCGCCACCGCCGTGGATGATCCCGTAGACCAGGCCGGCGAGCGCCGCGATCGACAGCAGCACGCCCGGCAGATCCAGCCGGCCCGGGGAGGGGTCCTTCGACTCGGGGACGAAGGCCAGCACGGCGACGATGCCGAGCAGCGCCACGGGGACGCCGACGAGGAAGACCGCGCCCCACCAGAAGTGCTCGAGGACGGCGCCACCGGCCAGCGGGCCGCCCGCGACGGCGATCCCCGCCGTCCCCGCCCACACGCCGATGGCCCGGCCGCGCTCACGGGGCGGGAAGACGTTGGTGATGACGGCGAGCGTCGTCGGCTGGACCGCCGCGCCACCGATGCCCATCACCGCCCGCCAGCCGATCAGCTCCAGCGGGCTGTCGCTCAGCGCCGCGAGCACCGACCCCACCGCGAAGACGGACAGCCCGATGAGCAGCACCCGCCGGCGGCCGATCCGGTCACCGATCACGCCCCAGGTGAACAGCAGGCCGGCGAACACGAGGATGTAGGCGTCCACGACCCACTGCAGCTCGCCCTGGCTGGCGTCCAGCTCCCGCTGCAGAGTCGGGAGGGCGACGTTGAGGATGGTGTTGCCCATGATCACCACGAGCAGGCAGACCGTCATCGTGGCCAGGACCCACCAGCGGCGGGCGTAGCCGGGGGGCAGCTCGTCGCCGGGCGCCACCGCGCCCGGCCGGGACCTCTCGGTCGCCGTCACGCCCTGCTGGTCGGGTCGGCGCCGGACCGGCGGGTGGGGTCGGCGAAGGCGGCGAACGCCTCCAGGTTGCGCAGCGACTCGCCGCGCTTGACCCGCCACTCCCACTCGCGGCGGATCGACGTGCCGAAGCCGATCTCCAGCATCGTGTTGAAGTGGTCGTCGGCGTAGCTGAGCACCGACCCGAGCAGCCGGTCCAGCTCCTCCGGCGTGACGGCGGCGTGCGGCAGCCGCCCGGTCAGGTAGACGTCACCGACGGAGTCGATCGAGTAGGCGACGCCGTACATGCGGGCGTTGTGCCGCAGCAGGTAGGTCCACAGCTGCTCGCGGTTCTCGTCGGGCTGGCGGCAGACGAACGCCTCCACCCGCAGCGCGTGGTCGCCCACGATCAGGCCGCAGACCGTCTTGAGCTTCTTGGTGCCCGGCAGGTCGACCAGCCAGGTGCCCGGCCGCGGGTGCTCGTGCACCAGCTCCGTGTCGCGCAGCGCCCGGTCGATGACCTCGTCGAGCTCCTCGACGGTCCGGCTCACCGGGCCACCCCCATCTCCGGCAGGGCCCGGAGCCGCCCGGGCCGGCGGTCCCGCAGGGGCAGGGCCCGCGGTGCGGACATCTCGGCGGCCGCGGAGGTGTAGGCCGCGACGAGGGCGTCGGCGGTGCGGTCCCAGGAGAACGCGGCCGCGTGCCGGCCGGCGCCGGCGGCGAGCAGCTCCCGGCGGGCGAGGACCGAGCGCACCGCCGCGGCGTAGTCCCCGGCCCGGTGACCGTCGACGAGCACCCCGGAGACGCCGTCGCGCACCGCCGTCGGCAGACCGCCGACCGCCGCGGCCACGACCGGGGTGCCGCAGGCCTGCGACTCCAGGGCGACCAGCCCGAACGACTCGTTGTGGCTGGGCACGACCGTCACGTCCGCGGCGCGGTAGAACTCGGCCAGCCGGGCGGGCGGCTGCGGTGCGTGGAAGCGCACCAGGCCGTCGATGCCGAGCGAGCGGGCGAGCTCCTCCAGCTGCCGGGGGGCGTCCAGGCCGCTGCCGCTGGGCGCACCCACCACGTGCACCTGGAGGCGGGAGCGCAGCGCCGGGTCGTCGGCCACCATGCGGGCGGCGGTGTGCAGCAGCACGTCCGGGGCCTTCAGCGGCTGGATGCGCCCGACGAAGAGCAGGACGACGGCGTCGTCGCGCACGCCGACGGCGCGGCGGGCGGCGGCCCGGCTGCCGGGGGCGAACCGGTCGAGGTCCACCCCGGGCGGGACGACGAGGGTGCGCGCGGGGTCGGCGCCGTAGAGGCGCACCAGCTGGCGGGCCTCCTCGTCGGTGTTGGCGATCAGCCGGTCGGCCTCGGCCACGACCTGCTCCTCGCCGATGACCCGCGCGCGCGGCTCGGGCCGGTCGCCGTCGGCCAGCGCCTCGTTCTTGACCTTGGCCAGCGTGTGCGCGGTGTGCACCAGCGGCACGCCCCACCGGTCACGGGCCAGCCAGCCGACCTGCCCGGATAGCCAGTAGTGCGAGTGGACGAGGTCGTAGTGGCCCGGCTCGTGCTGGGCCTCGGCACGGAGCACCGCCGCGGTGAACGCGCAGAGCTGGGCGGGGAGCTCCTCCTTGCCCAGGCCCTCGAAGGGGCCGGCGCTGACGTGCCGCACCGTGACGCCCGGGCTCATCTCGACCACCGGGGGCAGCTCGCTGGAGGTCGCCCGGGTGAAGACGTCGACCTCGATGCCGCGGGCGGCCAGCCGGCGGGAGACCTCGACGATGTAGACGTTCATGCCCCCGGCGTCACCGGCGCCGGGCTGGTCCAGCGGGCTGGTGTGCACCGACAGCGTCGCGACGCGCGCCGGGCGGCCGGGGGCGGGGAAGCCGCGAGGGGGCACCACGGACCTCCGCTCTGCTCTGCGAGGGCCCCGACCAGCACCCCTGTCGGTCCTCCATCTTGCAACAGCGCCAGGATGGGGGCATGTCAGGTAGCTCACCCCCCGCCCCCGGCTCCCTCCCCGGCACCGGTCGCACCGCCGTCGTCACGGGCGCCTCGAGCGGGATCGGGGCGGCGACGGCCCGGCGGCTCGCGGCCGAGGGTTTCGACGTCGTCGTCGGTGCCCGCCGGCTGGACCGCCTGGAGGAGCTCGCCGCCGCGATCGGCGGCCGGGCCCTGCCCCTGGACCTCACCGATCCCGAGTCCGTGGCCGCGTTCACCGCCGCGCTCGATCGGGTGGACGTGCTGGTCAACAACGCCGGCGGGGCGTTCGACACCAACCCCGTCGCCGAGGCCGACCTCGACTCCTGGGCCCGCACCTACGAGGTGAACGTGCTCGGCACCGTGCGGCTGACCAAGGCCCTGCTGCCGAAGCTGCGTGACTCCGGCGCGGGTGACGTGCTGTTCGTGGGCTCCACCGCCGGGCTGATCTCCTACGAGGGGGGCGCCTCGTACACCGCTGCCAAGCACGGGGTGCACACGCTGGCCGAGACGCTGCGGCTCGAGCTGTGCGGGGACCCGGTCCGGGTGATCGAGATCGCCCCCGGGATGGTGAGGACCGAGGAGTTCTCGCTCAACCGCACCGGCTCGCAGGAGCGGGCCGACGCCGTCTACCGCGGGGTGCGCGAGCCGCTGGTCGCCCAGGACGTCGCCGACTGCATCGCGTGGGCGCTCACCCGCCCGCACCACGTCAACGTCGACCTGCTGGTGGTCCGCCCGCGCGCCCAGGCCGCCCAGCACAAGGTCGCGCGCGAATGACACCGTCGTCCTCCGGACGACACCGCGGCCAGGTAGCGCCCTCCGTCGGGTGGAGCGCGTCCGTCACGCCTGCGCGGACCCCTCCGGGGCCCACCCGGCGCGACCGAGCTCCACGGCGGTCGGTTCGCGCTCCAGGGTGACGCCGAACCGCTCCTCGACCGCGGCCACGACCTTCCCGGCGAAGGCGAGGAGCTCGGCCGCCGTCGCGCCGTCCTCGGTGGTGAGCGCGAGGCTGTGCCGCGACGAGGTGCCCACCCGCCCGTCGCGGGTGCCCCGCCCGAAGCCGGCGTGCTGCACCAGCCAGGCGGCGCTGAGCTTGAGCTGCCCGTCCCCGGCCGGCCAGCTCGGGCAGCCCTCGACCGCCCGGTCGGCGGCCACGATCGGGTTGGTGAAGAACGAGCCGGCGCTGCGCGAGTCGGGGTCGGCGGCGTCCCAGACCATGCCCTTGCCGCGGCGCAGCGCCAGGACGGCGTCGCGGACGGCGGCCAGCGGCGCCCGCTCGCCGACCGCCACGCCCAGGGAGCGGGCCAGCTCCGCGTAGCCGACCGGGCGCGACAGCTCGCCGGCCTCCAGCGCGAACGTCACCTCGAGGACGACGAACCGGCCCGGCTCGCGCTTGAGCCGGCTGTCGCGGTAGGCGAAGCCGCACTCGGCCGGGCTCAGCGTCCGCTCGGCCTTCTCGGCGCGGTCGTACACGCGGACGGCGGTGATCGTCTGCGCGACCTCCTGGCCGTACGCGCCGACGTTCTGCACCGGTGTCGCCCCCGTGGAGCCGGGGATGCCCGAGAGCGCCTCCACGCCCGCCAGCCGCTGCTCGACGGTGTGCGCCACCAGCGCGTCCCAGTCCTCCCCCGCCTGGACCACGAGGGTCCCGCCGGTGCGCTCGATCCCCCGCGACCGGACGGCGACGACGTCGCCCGGCCACCCCTCGTCGGGGGCGATGAGGTTGGAGCCGCCGCCCAGGAGCAGCAGGGGCCGGCCGGACTCGTCGGCGTCGCGGACGGCGGCGACCAGCTCGGCGGCCGTCTCGACCTCCACCAGCCGCTCGGCGGGGCCGCCCACGGCCAGGGTGGTCAGCCCCGCGAGGGGGACGTCGGATCGCACCTGCACGGCTCGACGGTAGCCGGGGCTAGCCTGTGACCCCGTGAACCAGCCGGGCGACGAGCACAAGCGCCGGGCCTCGCTGTCCCCCCAGCCGCAGCGCCGGGCGCCCCGGCTGGCCGCCGGGCGGGCGCGCGCGCTGGGCCTGCCCACGCGCGGCACCACCAACGCTAACCGGCTGCGCCGGGTCGACCGCTGGCTGCTGGCCACGCAGGTGCCGCGGCTGCGCGACGCCGCCCGCCCGCTCGTGGTCGACCTCGGCTACGGGTCCTCCGCCGTCACCACGCTGGAGCTCGTCGAGCGCCTCGGGCCCGAGGTCGACGGCCTGGAGGTCGTGGGACTGGAGATCGACCCGGAGCGGGTGGCGGCCGTGGCCGCCGACCGCGACCCGCCGCGGGTGGACTTCCGCGTCGGCGGCTTCGAGCTCGCCGGGCTGCGCCCGGTGCTCGTGCGCGCCTTCAACGTGCTGCGCCAGTACGACGAGGAGTCCGCCGCCCGGGCCTGGGACACGATGCGCGGCGCGCTGGCGCCCGGCGGGCTGGTCGTCGAGGGCACCTGCGACGAGTGGGGACGGCGCTCGGCGTGGGTCGCGCTGGACGCCGACGGCCCGCTCACCCTCACCCTCGCGGCGCGGGTCTCCGACATCTCCGCCCCCTCCGACCTCGCCGAACGGCTGCCCAAGGCGCTCATCCACCACAACGTGCCGGGCCAGCCGGTCCACGAGTTTCTGCGCGCCTTCGACGCCGCCTGGGCGGTCGCTGCCGGCCTGAGCGCCTTCGGACCGCGCCAGCGCTGGACGGCGGCGGTGGAGGCCCTGGGCGAGCAGGGATGGCCGCTCGTGGGCTCCAGCCGGCGCTGGCGCCAGGGCGAGGTCACCGTGCGGTGGTCGGCGGTCGCCCCGGTCTGACGGGGCCTCAGCCGGCCTCCGGCACCGGCACCACCGGGCTCTCGACCAGCACGGCGACCATCCCGGCGTCCGAACCGCTCTCGTGGAGCTCACCGGGCTCCCACAGGACGGCGTCCCCGGCAGCCAGCGGCACCCGGACGCCGTCGGCCCCGCCCGCCC